>JANLTE010000096.1:0-18927 GCA_031362785.1 Elusimicrobiota bacterium | reverse complement strand
GTAATAGATGTTGCCCGCCAAGACCCTCTTTTTAATGCTTCCCTTGGGCAACTCCCTAAGCCGGTCCTCAATCTGAGACCGGATATTCTTGTAATACTCCCAACTGTCGGAAAGGACGCCTTTTAATACTTTCATGGTGGTTTACACTACATTATTATAACAGACGATAGATGTAGTGTAAATACCCATTTTAAGAATATAGGCCTTGCCGGGCCGTAATACACTACATTGAAACGGGTATAGAATATTGTAGTGTAAAACCGCGCATTCGGGATTCTCGTCACAATGATAGCGAAAGGGGGGACATACTGAAATCATCACATAATGTCTATCAGCGGAGCGTCCATTAGCCATTCCCCGCTGGATGCCGCACGAAGTAACTCGCCGCGCCGTAAGACTTGGGGGAGTTGTAGCCGCATTGATAGACTTCTTCGTCGATTTGTAGAGGGAACTTGGGGGTCGCGTCGGTCATAGTTTATGGGTCTATTTTATAATAGTCTATTTCCATTTAGTGAGAAATTGACTGATATAATGCTCCAACAACATGGTTTAAGCATAGAATTTGAGAATTAAAGTTATAATCTAAATTGGTGTTGTTTACATAAATGGAATATATATTTGCAAAGTATAGCCGAAGTTTGCGAGTCGTTTCTTAGCTTTTATCTTTTAGGGAAAAGGAATTAGGGAGATATTCATGCAACCCAAACCCAAAAAACCCTGCAAAGCCATTAATACCAAAGGAAAAAAGTGCATCGTGCCCGCCGCCAAGGGCAGCGTCTACTGTTTCCGTCACAAGAAATGAACCTGGATGAATTCGAAAAGATCGTGGAGGCCGCGGCGTTGCGGATCCCCGAACGGTTCAAGGCCATTCTTAAGAAGGAGGGCATTCAGCTGCTGGCTCGGGCGAAAGCGCCAAGGCTCGCGCGCGGGCGATCCGGCACGCTGACCTTTGGCATGTTCATCGGGGTGCCCTACACGAAGCGCTCGGTGTTCGGCACGCAAACCGAGCCGACGCGGATTGAACTCTACAAGGACAGTTTCGAGGCGGCTTACGGCGACAGCGAGGAAATGTCGCGGCAGATCGCGCTGACCGTGGTGCATGAGATTGGGCATTACTTCGGATTTTCTGAAGCCGAACTGCGGAAGCATCAGGTCTAGGCAACGATTTTGGGCAATTCAATCAAAAGAAGAATGCGTAAAGTAAATTGATGGGGGTGAAACGGCGTTTCCTTTTTTATATCTTAATCGGCATGGCGGGGCTGCTGCTGGGGCTCGGGGCTTTTACTTTTCACTATGCGGAGGGGTTCGCTTATTTCAGCAAGGATCCGCGGGCTTGCATGAACTGTCATATTATGAAACCGCAGTTCGATTCCTGGCAGAAGTCGAGCCACCATGGAGCGGCGGTCTGCGTAGACTGCCATTTGCCGCACGGGTTTATTCAAAAATATATCGCCAAGGCGGATAACGGGTACCGCCACTCGAAAGGGTTTACCTTTCAGGATTTTCATGAGCCGATCATGATTACGCCCGGCAACGCACGGATTTTGCAGGAGAACTGTATTCGTTGCCACGGTCCGCTCGTTCATAATTTGGCGCCGGTTACGGTGAAGGCGTCGCGGGCGGTGGCCTGCGTTCATTGCCATTCTAGCGCCGGTCACGGGGATGTTGCGGGCCTGGGGCGGGCTTATAAGGATTTTAAAAAAGGAGAGTAAGATGATCCAATTATTTAAAAAATTCGGCTGGTACGGCTTGGCGCTATTGATCGTGGGCGTTGGCACGGCGCTGGTGACGGCTTTGCTGATGAATATATCGGACCGTAAAAAAGAATCTAAAAATCCCTATGTGCGGCTCGTCGAAGTGACGGAAGAGGACACGGACCCCGCGAAGTGGGGGACGAACTGGCCGAAAGAGTATGATTCCTACAAGCTCACCGCGCAGACCACGCGCACGCGCTTCGGCGGACATGGGGGAAGCGAAGCGATGCCTCAGGAAAAAATGGATCGCGATCCCTGGTTCAAGCGCATGTTCCTCGGCTACGCGTTCTCCATCGATTACCGGGACCGGCGCGGACACGCGCACATGCTGGAAGATCAGGAGAGCACTCAGCGGCTGACGAAACCGCAGACCGGTTCCTGCCTGCATTGCCACGCTTCGGTAATGCCGCTTTATAGGAAACTCGGCGACGGGGACGCCGCGCGGGGCCTTGAGGCGAGCTACAAATATTCCTATCAGGATTTAAATAAAATGTTGCATGAGTCGGGGCACGGACATCCGGTGTCCTGCGTGGATTGCCACGATCCTAAATCGATGCATTTGCGGGTGACGCGCCCTGGTTTTATTCAGGGGATCCAGCGGCTCGCGGCTTCGGACGCGCCGGTGCCTCATCTGCCGTCCGTTCAGCGTTGGAGAGAAGGAAAGAAAAAGAATCCTTACGATCCGAACAACGACGCGTCGCAAAGTGAAATGCGGTCCTTCGTCTGCGGCCAATGCCATGTCGAGTACTACTGTTCCAGCAAACAGCCGCTCACTTTTCCCTGGGGGAAGGGTTTGAAGGCCGAAAATATCGAGGCGTTCTGGAACGAATCGAAATTTCCCGACGGTACGCCGTTTTATGATTTTAAGCATGCCGAGTCCGGCGCGCCCCTGCTGAAAGCGCAGCACCCGGAGTTTGAGCTTTGGAGCCAGGGCATTCACGCGCGCAGCGGCGTTTCCTGCGCGGACTGCCACATGCCCTACATGAGAGACGGAGCCGCGAAGGTTTCGGACCATTGGGTGCGGAGCCCGCTCCTGAATATAAACCGCGCCTGCCAGACCTGCCACCACTTTTCCGAAGAGGAAATTAAAGCCCGCGTGGACGTCATTCAGGAGCGGAACCACGATCTCCTCGAGCGTGCGGCGGCCGCTCTGATGGCTCAGCTGGACGCGATTCAAAAAGCCAAGTGAAGGCGCGACCGATGCGGATCTTGAAAAATCGTTCGAGTTTCAACGGAAAGCGCAGTGGCGCCTGGATTTCGTCGCCGCGGAAAATTCCATGGGGTTCCACGCCCCGCAGGAGGCCGCCCGCATATTGGGAGAAGCGGCGGACTACGCGCGGCAAGGACAGATTGTTGCGGTAGAATGGAAGAAGTAGGTCAACCCAGAGCGGTGAACGCGGGTCGCTTGATAGAATCAAAATTGAATGGTATGGTTTTCTCGCGAATACAAAGGCGGTAATTATGAAATTATTTGAAACTGCAAATCTCGGAAAATTGAAATTGAAAAATCGCGTCGTGATGTCTCCGATGACTCGCTCGCGGGCGATCGGAAATATTCCGAACGATGTGATGGCGCTATTTTATAGTCAAAGGGTTGGCGCGGGGCTTTTGATAACGGAAGGGACGTCGCCCTCGCCCAACGGATTGGGATACGCGAGGATCCCCGGTCTTTTTAATAACGCGCAGGTTGAAGGGTGGAAAAAAGTGACGCAGGCGGTTCACGGTAAGGAGGGCAAAATTTTCCTTCAAATCATGCATACGGGGCGCGCGTCTCATCCGCTCAACATGGCCGCTGACGCTAAGGTTCTAGCGCCTTCGGCAGCGCGGCTTTCCGGCCAGATGTGGACGGACTCCAAAGGGCTTCAGGACTATCCCGTTCCTTCGGAAATGACGGTGGCGGAAATTCAGGCCGCGGTAGAGGAATACGCCAAGTGCGCCGAGCTTGCGATCCAGGCCGGCTTCGACGGCGTTGAACTTCACGGCGCCAACGGTTACCTCCTCGAGCAGTTTTTAAATCCCGCTGTGAACAAACGGACTGACGGGTACGGCGGAGCTTCCGAAGGCAGAATGCGGTTTGCTTTGGAAGTCGCGGCGGCCGCTGTGAAAAAAATCGGCGCCGAGCGCGTGGGGATTCGCGTTTCTCCTTACGGCGTCTTTAACGATACCGGTTCTTTTGACGGCATCGACGCGTTTTACGCGGAGCTCAGCAAAAAGTTGTCGGCGCTCGGGCTTTTATACATCCATGTTGTGGACCATAGCGGAATGGGCGCGCCGCCCGTCAGCCCGGAAGTGAAGCGACTGATCAGGGAAAACTTTAAGGGCGCTTATATTTTGTCCGGTAGTTACGATGCGGAGCGCGCGGAGCGAGATTTACAGGATGGTAAGGGCGACTTGGTCGCTTTCGGCCGCCCCTTCATTGCCAACCCCGATCTTGTCGATAAACTGAAGAATAAAACTCCGCTCAAACAGCCCGATCAAACGAAGTTTTATACCGCGGGTCCCGAGGGCTATACGGATTATTAAAGTGGCGTTGGTCCTTTGGTGCGGGCTGTGCCTTGCGGTTGGATTAACGGGATCGATTCCCACGTCGAGTTCGCTTGCGGATTGGTATGTTACCTTGATTAAACCTTCCTGGACACCTCCCGGCTGGCTTTTCGGGCCGGTTTGGACTGTCCTCTATATCATGATGGGCGTCGCCGCTTGGATGGTTTGGAGGCCCAGGGGTTTTTCCAGCGCAAAAGTTCCATTGAAACTATTTTTCTTTCAGCTCGCCTTGAACGCGGCTTGGTCCTGGCTTTTTTTCGGAATGCGAAACCCATTTGTGGGACTCGTGGATATCGCGTTCCTCTGGATCGCGATCGCGGCAACGATCATCAGTTTTCGAAAGGTTAACGTGGGCGCGTCCTGGCTGATGGTGCCCTATCTCTTGTGGGTGAGCTATGCCGCAGCGCTCAACTTCGCGATATTTTGGATGAACCGGCCCGCTTAACGCCGGGTGATGTTAGGGTTGGAGAATGATACGCAACCTGATGTCGTTATTTCTTGAGCGCGCGGCGCACTCGGGCGACCATCTCGATCGGCGAAAAGGGTTTGACGATGTAGTCGTTGGCTCCGAGGTTGAAGCAGCGGACCAGGTCTTCTTCCTTGCCCATCGCGGTGAGCATGATCACGGGCACTTTTTGAAATCGCGGCATAGCCCTGAATTGGGTTAAGATGCTGAAGCCGTCAATTTCCGGCATCTGGATGTCGAGTATCAGCAGGTCAAAATCCTCTTCGTTGATCTTTTTCATTGCGGAAATTCCGCCGTCGCAATGAACGACGTTGAAGCCCTCTTTCGTAAGCCGGTGCAGGACGATGGAGCTTACCAGCTCGTCGTCGTCAGCGAGGAGGATTTTATGGCGCTTGGAAGGGCTCGCGGCGGCGCTTGCGGGCGAAGCGGGTTCGTTCGCGACGGCGTTTGGCGGGTCCGCGCGAAAGTCCTGATCGGTACCGGATTTTAATTTTCGATATTTGAATACCGCGGCGATGATTCTTGAACCCATCTCATCCCAATCGAAGGGACTTTCAAAGCAATCGTTGGCGCCCAGCTGCCAGCATTCGTTTTTGACCGCGCTTAATCCCGGGCTTAGTAGGACGAAAATTGGAACGGAAACCGTTTTCGCTTCGTCCCGCAGTTCTCGGAGCAAAATCCTTCCGTCCGCGTCAGGCAATGTGAGGTTCATGAGCACGCAGAGGAGGTTCCCGTCCTTAATTTTGTTGCGCGCCTCCGCGGCGGTGCGGGCGAAGACCACGCTTTGGCCCATGGAGGTCAGTTTTTTTCTCGCGGCTTCGGCAGTGTTTTCATCTGGATCCAGTAAGAGGATGAAGGATCGCTGAGCGGGAGACGCCTGGAAAATTTTTTTCATCAGGGCCAAAAGTTCGCCGGACGAGGCGCTAAGCGTTGCTTCGGGCGCGTGTTCGGCGATGTCGGCCGTCTTTGAGAGTTCCGGGTATCCGTACATCGCGCCCGACCCTTTTAGCGCGTGAGCAATTTTGCGCGCGATCTTCTGACCTTCAGGATTGCCCTCAACGATCATTTTGAGTGAGGACTCGAGGATTACGATTCGCTCATCCAGGATTTTAAAAAAAACTTCTTTGCTCGGTTCGTTCTCGCTCATGGTGTCGCCGCGAAACCTTTGCGCTGCATTTTGCCCCAACCCTTGGTCCGGCTAAACATCGTAAAAATTCCTTTCACGCGGTAATAGGACAAAATCTGGCGGTAACCTAAATTTTCCACGATCGCCAGCAGGAACAGCTGTCCTATGTCCTTCAACCGGGGATAGCGCTGAAACGAAAGTTCTTCGAGGCTCACCGCGATGATGGACAGGATCATCCCGAATATGAAAGCCAAAATGAGAAACGCGACCATGAAATCCTGCGAGATCTTGCCAAATATTATGCACAGCGCAAACGAAACATACCCCAGAGTTTCAATCACCGGGCCCAGAAATTCAAGGAAAAAGAAATAGGGATAGGCGATGAACCCCAGCCGGCCGTAGCGCGGGTTGAAGAGGAAAACGATGTGCTTCAAAAGCGATTCGGTTAGCCCTCTCTGCCATCGGTCTCGCTGCCGCCCAAGCGTCCTGATATTTTCGGGGCATTCGGTCCAAGCCACAGGGTCGGGAACATAAGTGATTTTGTACGGGATTTTTTTCTCGCGGCAATAGCGATGCAAGCGGATGACGAGCTCCATGTCTTCCCCGACCGTGTTCCTGTCGAAGCCGCCGCAATCGATGACGATGCTTCTGCGGAAAAGTCCGAACGCTCCCGAGATCACCAGGATGGCGTTCATCGCCGACCATCCGATTCTTCCGGATAGGAACGCGCGCAGATATTCAAGGACTTGAAACTTGGCGAGCCAATTTTTTGGAAGCTTAACTTCGTTGACGATCCCTCCGCTCACCGTGCAGCCGTTTACGATTCGGATGATCCCCCCCGAAGCGACGGTCGTGGTGTCTTCGAGAAAAGGACGCACGATCCGTTTCAGAGCTTCCCGCTCCAGCAGGCTGTCGGAATCGATCGCGCAAAACAAGGGCGTGCGGGCGAAATTTAAACCGCAGTTCAACGCGTCTGCTTTTCCGCCGTTCACTTTATCGATCAGCCAAAAATTAGGGTATGTTTTGCTGTGATAAATTTGGAGCACCGCAGACGCCGGCAATGACGCCATGGGAAATCGGGGGGCGGGAGCCATGTTGAACGCGTCCACTAACCGCTGAACCGTCTGGTCGGTCGATCCGTCGTTCACTGCGATCACCTCAAACTCCGGATAGATGAGGTTCAGGAGGGACTTCATGGAGGCCACCGCGGTCAGTTCCTCGTTATGGGCGGGGGCGATAACGGTAATGGGCAGCGCCGCCTTCGAAGCTGTTTGATCGTCGATGTTGATGTTCCTTTTTTTTCTCCGGTACTGGCGCAAACCCCAGAACGCGAACAGGCTGGTGGTTAAATACACTGTGTTCAGCAGGAAAAAATACGCGAGGACCGTGTAGTTGACGCAGGTGATGAAAGTCCAGAGGATGCGCATCATGAAAGTTCAAGCACCTGGCTCGCGAGCGCCGCGCGGGGATGATTGGATCGCGCGATCTCTTTAAGCAGGGGCTCCATGTGAATGTCCTTGAGGGCCGTCGCGCAATAGAGCGCGACCCATGGTGAGGGGTCGTCAAGGCCAGCTTTTAATAGCGGCAGGTCCGTCTCGTCGCCCAATCGTCCGATGGCTCGGATCGCCTGGGCTCTGAACATTTTATTTTCCTGGCCGCAGAGCGAGCGAATTAAATCGGCGTGCTGTTTCCCTCCCAGGTTACGAATCAGGCGGATGCAGGCGAACGCGAGCTCAATGTGTGTTTTTTTTCGCAAAATCTTTGCGGCGATGTCCGCGGAGGGAATATCGCCCATTTCGCGCAGAGCAGTGCACAAAATGACGCGCACGAAATACGGCTGGGATTCGTCTTCAAACCCTTTTCGGATGACTTCGATTGAATTTTTACCGATAGAGGCGACCAGGAGTGCGAGCAGGTTCCGGTTCCATTTTTCAAATCGGCTCAAGCTCCAAACCAGAATGTCGAAACTTTGTGGATCTCCGTAGGCGATTAAGCACCGAAACGCGGTCATCACGACATGTGGCGAACGGTGCGATAATGCGCTGAGGAGGTACGGCCGATAGACCGGCAGGCCGAAAGTGCCTAATATGCGGGTCGCCCAGGCTTGATGGTACAAGTCTCCGCGGTTAAATGTTTGGGCGATGCCGCGCAAATAGGGCGCCGCGATGGAACTCAAGATCAAAAGCTCTTCCCCGCGCAGCCGTGACGCATGCTCCATCAGAAAATCCATGAAGTTTGGAACCTCGGATCTTGAAACGACGAGTTTAAAATCATCCGGCGCGCCCGATCCCGACAGGCAGTCGTAAAGTTTCGTTTGCCATTTAGCGCGCTCTCGTAACCTGCGATCGGATTCCATTCGATTTTGTATCCACAGAATTATTGAAACGATCAGAAAAAAAACCGATATGGCCATCAAAACGCCGATCGAAATAAGCAAAATTTTTCGCGGCCGCTCATCCAAAAACAACGATAGGTCCATGGCGTTCATCACCTCAAAGTATTGTGGTAAAATGCTGATTAGTCAATGGAAATTTATCTGTCGTGAGATTATTTATAGCAGCTAAAGTTTCGGAAAGCGTTCGGGAAAATATTGGGCGCCTGGTTCAGCGAATTCGTCCGCAGAGCAAAGCGCTTCAAAAAGCCAATTGGGTGAAGCCGGAAAACCTGCACCTGACACTAAAATTTTTGGGAGAAGTCAGAGAAGACCGTGTAGAACGCTTAGCGAGAACTTTAACGCAAACTTCTAAAACTCACCCGCCATTTTCATTGTCCGTTCAAGGCGTAAGGGCGTTCCCACGGCGTTCCAGGGTTCACATCCTTTGGGCGGGCGTGACCGATATTGAAAATCGTTTGAAGTCTTTGGCTGAGTCTATAGAAAGAAACTGCGCCGGAGCGGGGTTTGCTCCGAGCGACAAACCCTTTTCCGCTCACATTACATTCGCCCGGTTTTCGGCCCCGCTACTTGGAGCGGAAGCGGCAAAAATTCTGGAGCCGCATTTGGAAAGCGCATTGGGTGAAATGGACCTCGGCCGATTTTATCTGATCCAGAGCGCGCTCCGACCCGACGGCGCCACCTATAACGATTTGCGCGAATTTTTATTGCGACATGACCCTGCGTAAAATTTTTTTCTGGGCGCATCTTTGCGTCGGCATCTGCTCGGGAATTGTGATTTTTTCCATGTGCGCCACTGGCGCCATGCTTGCGTTTGAAAAGCAGATTGTCAATTTCTCGGAAAGGAGCGTTCATAAGGTAGTTCCGCCTCCGCCCGGAGCCCTGCGAATGGATCCTGAAGCGTTGGTCGCGAAAGCGCGCGAGGTGGAAGCTACAGAGCCGCTCTCGGGCGTTACTTTGCGGGCCGATCCTGCCGAAGCGGCGGTAGTGAGTTTTGGGGTGGAAACTTTTCTGTTCGTTAACCCTTATACGGGACAAGTGCTGGGTCGGACTTCGAGGGTTCGGGCTTTCATGCGCCTAGTAATGGATTTCCACCGCTCACTGGCTGCGCGAAAAAAAGGCCGGACAGTTATCGGCGTTTGCAACGCAGCGTTTTTTGGACTTGCGCTTTCGGGACTCTATCTTTTGTGGACGAATTGGCGCCGCTATTCGTTTAAGCAGATTGCCGCGTTCAGCCCGGGTTTAAAAGGGAAAGCGCGCGATTGGAACTGGCACAATTCCGTCGGTTTCTGGTGCGTTCCGTTTTTGGTTATCATCACCATGACAGGGCTCGTCCTGTCGTACTCTTGGGCCGGTAACCTTATTTATATTTTCACCGGTTGCCAACCGCCGCCGCCGTTTCAGGGTGGCTCAAGCGTCAGCGCCGTCGTTCAGAAAGTTGCCGGAGTGAATTCATTTTTTGCCGCCGCCCAATCGCAGGCGCCGAACTGGCGCATGATTGCTGTGCGCTTGCCTCAAAATGGCTCGCCGAACGCCTTCGCCGCGATCGAAGAATCGAATTCATCGCATCCTTACCCCCGTTCGACGCTAACGCTCAATGCCGAAACATCGGAAGCCGTAAAATGGGAGCCGTTCGATGGATACAGCCGTGGCCACAAGATTCACTTATGGATTCGCCCGATTCATACCGGTGAAGCCGGCGGTTGGCTGGGCCAAGCGTTTGCGGGGCTCGTATCATTGGGCGGAATGCTTTTGGTCTGGACCGGTTTTGCTCTCGCCTGGCGCCGCTTCCGCGCTGGGGCGAGTAGGGTCAGATCTATGAATGGAAATGAGACGGCTTAAGTATCTGGTTTTATCCGCGCTTTCAGGATTCATGTGGGGCGCGGTCGCGTTTTTTTTCGGACATAAAGCGCTGGGGCCGGGCGTTTGGGGAGGCGTTCTCGTCTCGCCCGCGATCGGCTTGCTGGTCGGGTTTCTATCGTGGCCGGTGCGGCAATCTCCGCCGAAAGCGAAAGCTTTTATTTCGCTTGCGCTCGTATATCTTTCCGCAATTCTTTTTGGATTGGCCGCAGGTCTTGGCACGATGATCATTCGATTCGGTCCTCATGGCATTCATTGGTCCGTGATGGCTGAAATGGTTTTCATCGTCCTGTGGGGGACTACGATGACCGGTTTTTTCATCCTCTTTTGGCCGATGTCCTATTTCAACCTCTGGCTCGTCGCTCGCGCCTCGGATGAAAACTAAATCTTCGAGACCTCGTTACGCCGCGATTGCCGCGGTTTTCGTTCTCGCCATCGCTCAGCCTGCGCATTCATCAGGTCCGGAGGATATCGTGGTTGACCGATTTTCGAGGCAGGATTCATCCGGCGGTACTCCTGCGGGATGGCAGAAACTTGAGTTCAAAAAAATCCCGAAACATACTCAGTACTCGGTAATCCAAGAAGAGAATAACTTTTACCTAAAAGCTGATAGTCGGCAGTCCGCTTCGGGCTTATATAAAGAAATTAAGGTAAATCCGATAAAATATCCGTCGCTCAGCTGGCGGTGGAAAGTGGAGAGCGTTTTAAAAAGCGCTGACGCCACGAAGAAAAGTGGCGACGACTTCGCGGCCCGCGTCTATGTCGCATTTAAATATAATCCGGCAGCGGCGGGAGTTTGGGAAAAGGCGAAATATGGCGCGATTAAAAAGCTGTATGGAAAATATCCGCCGAAAGGCGCGCTGAACTATGTTTGGGATAACAAGCAGCCCGAGGGAAACACTTTCGATAATCCTTATACCGATCGCGCGAAAATGATTATTGTAAGGTCAGGGAATGCGTTGGCGGGGCAATGGGCTTTGGAACGGGTGAACATTGACGAAGACTACCGAAAACTGTTTGGCGCGGAGCCGCCCGAAATTGAATTTATAGCGGTGATGACCGATACCGATAATACAGGGGAGTCCGCGGTCGCTTATTTTGACGATATTGTTCTGAAGGCGCGCGATGCTGATTAAAAAAACTGCTGCAGGCCTAAGCTCATGCCGAACTGCCGGACTGGCTGTTGGGTGCGGGCGAAATCGATCCTGAGAACCGCGCGGTAAATCCGGGGAAGGATCACGCGAAACCCGATCCCGTAGCTCCAGAAAGGATCCGCGAACCCGTCCACTCCAAAATTGGTGGAATCCCAGGTCTTGCTTAAATCCGTAAATAGGTTGCCCTGCAGGACCCATAGCCGTCGTTCGATTAGAGTGGGCCGGGCCTCAAAGTTCGCTTGCCACAGGTGTTCGCCGCGGAACTGACCATCGATGAATCCGCGCACGCTGTCTAATCCGCCCAGATAGAATTTGTGTTGGAACTCTCGCCCCGACTTCGATCCAATCCTGAGTTGAGACACGAGGTTTAATTTTTCCATCGGGCGCATCCCCGCTAAATGGGAAAGCTCCCCGCGAATGAAATTGAAGTCGGACCCTATGATTCTGTCGGCAAATTCTCCTTCAAGGGTTGCTTCGTATCCTCGCACATAAAAATCGTCGCGGTCCAGGCGCCCAACGGTTATGGATGGCAGCGCGGATACGGTGTAGCCTTCGCGCAGCGCCCGGGCCTGCGTAAACACGGTGTTGCGGAACGATTTTTCAGCCGATGAATTATCCGCCTTAAATAAATTTTTGTAGATGCTGCCTTCCAGTTTAAGTCGCAGCGTTTCAGTCCATTGCCGCTCAACCCGCGTGTTCCAGCGGATTTCTTCGTTATCGAAGTGGGCCTCTTCGGCTCCCTTGAGAGTCAGCAGCGGGAGATTAACAGTGTGCACATAGATTTCGGTTCCAAATCGGTTCTTTCGCGAAAGTAGGTAAGGGTGTCGGAACCAGACGACAAATCCATTTTTTTCGTTCATCCTCTCGTATTGCGCGCCCGCTTCCAGATATCGGTTGAAAAGGTTCACGTCGTAGATCCCCGCGGTTATGAGCGAAGTTCCGCCGCCCTGCTTGAACTTAAAGATTGGGATCGTTGGAAACTTATTTTTCAGTTCCAACCGGATGATCTTTCCATTTGAACTGTCTGTTGTCGATGCGTGGATATCGTAGAAGATTTCGGTGTTTTTGATCCTGCGGAGGTCGGCTTCCCATGTCTTTTCGTTGAACTCGCGTCCCTCGCGCGTATCGATCAGCCGCCGGATCACCGGGCTTTGCGTTTTGGCGCCGGATATGTGAATTTCCTGAACTGGAACGGAATGAAGCTGCGAAACCAAGCCGCAGAACAACAAGCTGATCGCGGCATAGAATCGTTGGGGTGGACGGGCAATGATCATTGAGTTGAAGTTAGAGAGGCAGCTGCGTTTCTCCCGGATACTTTGTGGACAAGGGTTTTTCCATACATATCAATTCGTAAATTTTTAACAGCAGGAAGGGCCGCAGCATTCTTCCGAAGGAGTCTCGCTAATGGCGAAAGCGATTTTCGGATTCGAGATGGCGTCCGTCACAGCGAATTGTCCGCGATAGGGTTCGGCGCGGAGTTTTGCTGCTGTGTCCGTGCAGACTTCGATCGCCTCATTGCGCGGGAAGAGGTGTCCTTCTTCGTCCATCGCGGCTTTGTAGGGCCCGAGATAGATCGCTTTCTGGCCGATGAATTTGCATCCGGCGGTCTTTTCAAATTTGAACCCGCGCACCGTGATGGAATAGAATTTAATGCCTTCCACTTCTTTCCAAAAAGATTTTTTGAGTAGCGAGAGCCCGTAGAAGCCGGCTTTTTCCAATTGTGAGATGAACTCCGCCTCTGACAACGAGCCGGAGATGCATTCACCCCAGAGATCTTGATGCGCCTGGAGGAATAGCGGAACCGGCTGGTCCGAAACGATATCGGCGACCACGAGGCGACCGGTATTCTTGAGGATGCGCCAGATTTCAGCAAAAACTTTCTTTTTGTCCGGGGACAGGTTTATGACGCAGTTGGAAGTCACAAGGTCAACGGAACGATCGGGGGCGGGAATTTTTTCGAGATAACCCTTCTTAAACTCAACGATGTCGTATCCTAAATTCTGAGCGACCGTTGTTTTGCAGCGGTTGGCCACTTCGAGCATTTGATCGGTCATGTCCACTCCTATCACTTTTCCGTTTTGGCCCACTTTTTTGGCAGATATAAAGCAATCAATGCCCGCGCCGGAACCTAAATCGAGAGTGGTTTCGCCCGGCTGAACCCGCGCCATCGAAATGGGAGATCCGCAGCCGTAAAATCGGTCGATCACTTCCTGGGGGATGTGGCTAATGTCGCTGTCATCGTATTTCACGGGGCAACAGAGCTCTTCTTGCGGCTTCTCCGCGGCTTTGCCGTAGAATTTCTGCACGGCTTTATACGGTTTCTCAATGTCGAACGACAACACGCAGTTTGAATGCAGCAGCCGCACTTCGGGAAGTTTGCCCGAGGCGAGCCAGCCCATGGCGTCTTCGCTGCAGGTCACCGCATCGTCTCCCATGGCGTGGAGGATGGTGGGCGCGTCAAATCCGGATTTCGTGTTCAGCGATTTAATTTTTTTCGCCGCTAAGTCCTGCATGATCCCCTGAATCATGGCGATATAGAGCGAGTAATAGGGGTCGGGAGCCGCGTAACTGCCGTCTTTTCCGTTCACGGAGAAAAAGTAGCTGTGCTCCATGTCGCCGCCGCCGGTAAGATATTTGAAAGGATCGCCGGCAAAGTCCGCTTTATGGATCACGCTCGCGTTCCGGATGCTTGCCGCGCGTTCGCTTTCCATCCAAATGTTTTGGATGTTCTTTCCGTTCAAGGCGCCGAGGCTCAAGTTTTTGTGACCGGCCATCGCGGCGGAGGGATAGACCTGGCCATCGATGTAGAGGCACAAGCTTTCCCAGCCCATCATGCCCAGATCGTATTTCACGTTCGCCTGACCGTTCACGCGGAGCTTCAGCGATTCGATGTTGTCGAACAAGATTCCTGCGGATTGCGCTTGCGATTTCACTTCGGCGATCAGGGAAAGCATTTCCGGTTCCGTCGGAAACGCGTCCGGCGTCGTTTCAAGGATCCGGCCGCGCTTGTGCGGCCACATGAGGTGCACCGATTTGGCGCCCAACTCTTTGGCGAGGTTTGGGAGGTTTCGGAGTTCGGACAAATTCTCTTTCGTAACGACGGCTGTGAGCGAGGCTTCGAATCCGAGCGCGGTGATGTCTTTGAGACTTTTCGAAACTTTTTGGAACACGCCCGCGCCGCGTATCGCGTCGTTCGTCGCGGCCGTCGTCCCGTCCAAGCTCACCTGAAACTTCAGCTTCGTCCGGTCCAGTTTGGCCAATTCGCCGAGGCGCGAATCGTTCATGAGCGTAGCGTTAGTGAGGACGATCAGCTCCTTTTTCTTGAGCTCCGTTACGAAATGAATCAAATCGAAAATATCGGCGCGGACGAACGGTTCGCCTCCCGTGAAATAATATCGCTCAACGCCCAGGGCGCTCGTTTCGTCAATCACCCGTTTGTATGAATCCGCGTCCATCCCCTTCGCGCCGTCGGGCCCCGACGACACGAGACAGTGGCTGCAGGAGAGGTTGCAGGTTTGGGTCAAATGGAGCCAGAACTCTTTCAGGCGCTCCGGTTTAAGGTAATGGCCGCGTCCAAGATAGTTCGATGCTAGCTTCGGCTCGGTAGAGAGGATTCCCGCATTTAACGCGTCGCGCAGGAGCGTGTGGCAATGCAGCCACGATTTGGCCGCGTCGGTTTGAGCGAATCGCGAGTAGCGTTGAACGATCTCGCCGAACGCCCTTTGTCCATTGACGTCATTCAAAATTCGCGCGCCGCGCTCGTCCGTCGCGATCCAGTTGGGCCGCGCGCCGTCCAGAAAAAAAGAAATCCCGTCCCGATCCCAAGCGTGCAGCTGGGGCTTATGAAAAATCGTTGCGTCTCTAAATTCAACCGTCTCAATCATTTTAAATCCTCCCCTATCGGGCGACCTGATAAATAATTGCTGAAAAAATTCCGGCGGCAGGCAGCGTGATCAGCCAGGACATTAGAATTTTCCCGATCACGCCCCAATCGGCTTTTCCGTTCACGAGTCCGATGCCGAACAGAGATCCGCAGGAAATGTGGGTCGTCGATACCGGCATCCCCCATTGGGACGCAAAAATAACGAGCGCGGCCGTGACCATGTTGGCCGTGAACCCTTGCCCGTGGTTCATCCGCGTGATTTTACGGCTCATGGTTTCGGCCACCTTCCTCGCGTTCAGCCATCCGCCCAGGGCGATGGCGAGCCCCGCCAAAATTAATCCGTTCCGCACGCCCATGATTCGAGCTGCCACGAGCAGAGCGACAACTTTAGGCGTATCGTTTAAGCCGCGCGCAAACCCCACGGCTCCGGCGGTTAAGTAATGCATGCGATCCAAAAGCGTCTGAGCTCCGATTCCAATAACGCTACCGCCGTATCGCGTTTTGCAGTTTTCAATCTGATCCACCGTCAAAGTCAATCCCGTGGCCCGCAGGATCGCCGCGCCGCTCGGAGTGAATTGCACCGCTTCCTCGCGCTCCCCAACGCAAATGCAGGTTTCCTGGCTGATGCCGCAACGCTCTCTCACGAATCTGAAAATCGGATAAATGAGAACCGTTGCCATCAAGGCAAGGGCGGGAGAAAGTAGAAGCGGCGCAATAAATCCTGACCAGAGTTTTGCCATGAGCACTCCAGCCCCCGAAGCGATTCCGCCGCCGATCAGCGCTCCGGTAATGGCGTGAGTCGTGGAAATGGGGAACCCCGTTACCGTCGCCAGATAGACGGTGAGCGCCGCTCCCAATCCTACGGCGAGCATGAAGGCGGGCGCTCTCACCACTTCGTCCGCCACCAATCCTTTTCCCGTGAACGAAATCACGAGGTTTCCGGAAATATAAATCGCGAACATTGAGCCCAAAAACGTCGTGACCGTGGCCCAAACGAGCGCTCGCCTATAATCGGCGGTTCCGCTCCCGAACAGCGTGGAAACTCCTTTAAAGTTATCGTTGGCTCCGTTGCTGTAGGCCAAAAAAATGGCGGCCAATAAAATATAAATAACCATGATGGTTTCCTTTAGTTGGAAGGTTTCTCAATTCTTCGTAAAGATTATACAATCTTTCCAGAAGGCCTAGCGGCGAATGAACCCCGGGTCAAGGATCCAATGATAAAACGATTTTTAATTCTGCAACGGTCACGCGGCTCGACAGCGAATATTCGCAACGCGAAACTGCGCTCACTCCGCTCCCGCTTTGCCTGCCATGTCAAAAATAACTATCCACTGATATGAATTTTATCGGATTAAATTTGGCCTGGATCTCGCTCGCCACTCTTTTTTTGGTGATCCTTATCAGTTCGTTTTCGCGGATCAATGTGGGAGTTCTGGCGATCGGATTTTCGTGGATCGTGGGGCATTATCTGGCGGGTATGCCGATTGGACAAGTTGTGGCGGGCTTTCCGACTTCTCTTTTCCTTCTGCTTTTGGGCGTCACGCTTTTCTTTAGTCAGATTAAACTTAACGGGACTTTGGATCGGATGGCCTCGCTCGCCATTGGCCTTGCGCGCGGCAGGAGAGGGCTGGTTCCGATTATTATTTTTTTTCTGACGGCGCTTTTTGCTGCGGCCGGACCCGGCAACATCGGCGCGACGGCGCTTCTGGCTCCGCTTGCGATGGAAATCGCATCGCACATGAAGATCAGCGCGTTTTTAATGTCGATCATGGTCGTCGCGGGAGCGAACGCGGGGACTTTCACTCCGCTGGCGCCCACAGGTTTGATCGCCGCGGATCTGATTAGCGGAGCGGGCCTTTCGATGCACCCCTGGAAACAAATTTTTCTACCCAGTTTTTTGGCCCAAGGTTTCATCGCCTTCGCGAGCTACGCCATGTTTGGCGGGATCGGCTTGCTTCGCGACGAAACCTCTGCGGAAAATTCGATCGCAGTCCCCGTCGATTTCGAAACTCCCTTGAGCCGGGACCATTGGCTGAGCTTTTTGGCGATCGCTGCGCTCGTGTCCGGCGTCACGATTTTTCATTTTGACATCGGTTTTCTAGCTTTTTTCCTCTCGGCGGCCTTGGCGATAATCAGTTCGGCGGACATTAAGAAAATCACGGCGCATGTTCCCTGGGACGCGATCGTGATGGTCTGCGGGGTGAGCGCGTTAATTTCGGTTTTGGAATCGGTGGGGGGGATTGAACTTTTCACAGAGATCTTGGCGAAGGCGTCCAACGCCACGAACGTTATGGGCGTCATCGCGTTCGTGACGGGACTGCTCTCGGCGTTTTCAAGTTCTTCAGGAGTGATCATGCCCGCTTTCATTCCGACCGTGCCGGGGCTGGCAGCGAAATTGGGAGCCGATCCCGTGGCCATCGTTTCGTCCATCAACGTGGGCAGCCATGTAGTTGACATCAGCCCGCTGTCCACTCTCGGCGCGTTGTGCCTGGCGAGCGCCGGCAAACATGAAGACCCGCGACGCCTCTTCCGCAACCTGATGATTTATGGTTTATCTCTTTCATTTTTTGGCGCGCTCGTATGTTATTTATTTTTTGGGATATTAAAAGGATGATCTTCGAGTGAAGAAACCGATTCCGCTCACGCTCACTTTTTCCGGCGGGACCGACGAGGTTACCGGTTCGAGGCACCTGCTTGAAACGCCCAATGCGAAAGTGCTGCTTGACTGCGGACTCTTTCAGGGGCACCGCCGCGAATCCATCGAAAAAAGCCGGAAGTTTATATTTAACCCTAAAGACCTGAAAGCGGTCGCGCTTTCTCACGCGCACATCGACCACTCAGGAACCCTGCCGCTTTTGGTTCGCAAAGGCTACGCCGGGCTGATCCACAGCACGCATATGACCGGCGAGATCGCGGGCGTAATGCTCATGGATTCCGCGCGGCTGCAGGAAGAAGACGCCAAGTTTTTTAATAAGGTCCATCAGCAAGACGGGGAAACCATTGAGCCCCTTTACGATGAGTCCGACGCTCGCAAAACCCTTGCGATGATGACCGGGCACGAGTACGGCGAATCGTTTCCTCTCGCGGAGGGAATGAAGTGCCGCTTTTGGGACGCGGGCCATGTGCTGGGCTCCGCCTTCGTGGAAGTGGCGGTGGACACTCCCAAGGGCCTTCGCCGAGTTTTATTCACGGGCGACATGGGGCGAGGCAAAAATATTTTGCTGAGCGCGCCCGAGATCCCAAAGGCCGTCGATTATCTGATAATGGAAAGCACCTATGGCAGCCGCCAGCACGCGCCGCTCGAGCAGGCCGAAAGCGATCTCGCCAAGGCTATTAACGCGGCGGTGGCGGAGAAGGGAAAAATTCTGATCCCCAGTTTCGCGCTTGAGCGCACGCAGGAGATCGTGTTCTTATTAAGGAAGCTGCGCCGCCAGAACAAGATTCCGGACATTCCCTTTTATGTGGATAGCCCGATGGCGACCCGCATTACGGAAATTTTTAACCGGCACCGCGACGAGTTCTCCGAGCATGTGCAAGAGGAAATCCGCGAGCACGGCGACCCGTTCGGTATGGAGACGATCCGCTATGTCGCCAGCGCCGATGAATCGAAGCGTTTGAACGACCGGCCGGGTCCCATGATTATATTGTCGGCGTCTGGGATGTGCGAGGGCGGGAGAATTTTGCGCCACCTTCGGAATAATATCGATAAACCCAACGCGCTGATTTTGATCGTGGGGTTTCAGGCCGA
>JANLTE010000296.1:0-2681 GCA_031362785.1 Elusimicrobiota bacterium | reverse complement strand
TGCAAAAATATTGGGAAGCGACCAAAGATTTAGAGTTTTTAAAACAAATGAGACCGGCGCTCGAAAACATCATTCAGTCGTTTAGGGAAGGAATTACGATCCATGAACCGAGCCATAAAATGGAAATTAAAATGGACGCCGACGGCCTCATCTGGGGTTCGTCGCCTAACGCTCCGCTCACCTGGATGGACGCCAAAGATGGGGACTGGATCAGCACCCCGCGGCGCGGCAAGCCCGTAGAAATTCAGGCGCTCTGGTACAACGCCATTCAATTTTACTCGGAAATTATGATTCAAATAACCGGCGCCGATCCGGGCCTGACTGAACTTGCGAAAAAAGTGCGCGAAAATTTTAATTTACTTTTCTGGAACCCTCAAAACAACTACCTGTATGACGTTATTGACGGGAATAAGCGCGAAGGGTCCATCAGGCCGAACGCGCTGTTCGCGTTGAGCCTTCCTTACGAGATTTTAGAGACCGAACGCTTTAAGCCGCTGTTTGAAACGGCTTGGCGAACGCTCTATACATCTCTGGGCCTGCGCACGCTCTCGCCCATGGAGCCGCATTTTCACGGAGTGATTAAAGGGAGCGAAAAAAGCCGGACCGCCGCCATGCATAACGGAACGGTCATGCCTTTTTTGATCGGACCCTTTCTCACCGCTTTCTTCAAAGCTTTCGGACGCGACCAAAAGACCAAGGGCGAAGCGGTGAATTTCCTGAGGCCCTTCGTCTCCCACCTTTCCGACGCGGGACTTGGGACGGTGTCCGAAATGTTCGACGGAAACCCTCCGCTGAACCCCCGCGGCTGCGTGGCCGAATCGCGCGGCGTGGCCGAACTCCTCCGCGTCATGAAAGAAGAAGGCCTCGAGTTTTAATATCGTCTTGAGAAATTAGGCCGCTTCTGTAATACTGGGGCATGGAGATTATCCATGCACCTGAGTATTAAAACTAAAATCGCGTTCGCGTCGGTTTCAATCATCGCCCTCGTGAGCGCGTTCATCTGGAACCTCATGCGCGCTCAGGAAGATTTGACCCAGCGCATGCAGGAGATGATTTTAAACAACATGGCGGCGATGCGCGTCGCCGAGCAAATCAAATATAACTTCGCGCTGTACGATAACCTCGTTTTTCGCCACCTCGCCACCAAAAACCCCAGGCTCCTCGTCGATAAAACAAACGCCCGAGAAAACGTGATGCAATGGCTCCAGCAAATGAAATCTTTGGCCCAAACGCAAACCGAAAAAGATTTGCTGATCCAAATTCAGGAAGAAATGTCGGGCTACGAAGGTGAAAATAAAGCGCTCATTACGACCTACAGCGCGAAACCCCTTGAATCGAAACAAGGCATGTTCGGAAAACTGAAGACCGCGATTTCAGGACCCGCGAAAGGAACTACCGAAGAGCAGCTGCGCAGCCAAAGGCGCGAGCAAAACATTTCAACCATTTCCCGCGAAGGTCAGACCCGGCTGAACACGATATATAACTTGTGCGATAAGTTGGTGGACATCGCTCGCGTGAAGTTGGAGGAGTCGGAAAAAAGCATGGAGGAAACGTTGCTCACTACCCGCATGAGCGCGTTAACCTCGGGGGCGGCGGTGGTCCTGGCGGTCAGCATCGTCGGATTCATCCTGTCGTTCAATATTTCGAAACCTTTACAGAATCTGCTCCAGGGCGTGCGCAAAGTGACTTCGGGGCAACTGAACGTGGAACTGACCGTTGAAAGCGGCGATGAAATCGGACACCTGACCCACGAATTTAACACGATGATCGCGAAACTGAAGGAAAATCAGGAGCGGCTGATCACAGAAACGATCACCGATCCGCTCACGGGGCTCTATAACCTGCGCTATTTTCAAAATCAGATCAAAAACGAAATCACCCGGTCGCACCGCTACAAACATAACTTCATGCTTCTGATTTTGGACATCGACCACTTTAAACAATTCAACGATAAAAACGGCCACCCTCTGGGCAACGTGCTCCTGAAGCAAATCGCGAACCTGTTGAAAGAAGCGCTGCGGCAGGACAGCCTGGTCGCGCGCTACGGCGGCGAGGAGTTCGTGATCATTTTATCGGAAACCCCGCTGGACGGCGGCAAGGCCGTGGCGGAGCGCCTGCGCAAGCAGATCGAACAGGCCGTTTTTCCGGGGCAGGACAACATGCCGGGTAAGCGGATCACGATCAGCATCGGGGGCGCCGCCTTCCCCAAAGACGCCAGCATGGCCGAACAACTCATCGAAAAAGCCGACAAAGCCCTTTACGCCGCCAAAAGCGACGGGCGCAATTGCGTCCGGTGGTCCTAACAATCGCTCATACCCAAAAATAGTAGAATAGGGGCTCCAAAATATCACTACCTTATATAGGGAGGGAGCCATGCCTTTTGTCAGAGTCACCATGATGCCGCGCGACCAGGAAGTGCGCAACGCCTTGTCGAAAGATATTACCGATTCGGTCATGAAGCACTGCAAAGTGACGGCCGAGCACGTCTGGATTGTTTTTGAAGAGCCGCCGCGTTCGAGCTGGTGTATCGGCGGGAAGATGGCCTCGGACAAGTAGACCGATGCTCATCGGAGTTCCCAGGGAAATCAAAGACGGCGAATGCCGCGTTGGGTTGACTCCCGCCAACGCCGCGACGCTGAAGTCCGAAGGCCACGGCGTCTGGGTCGAAAAGGGCGCCGGCA
>JANLTE010000043.1:0-1643 GCA_031362785.1 Elusimicrobiota bacterium | reverse complement strand
GACACGACGCAACCTCCAACAACTCCTCCTGACCGGTCGATCGAATACGGAAAATGTCTCCGAGATATTTTAGTGGCTGACAAAACTCGAGATAACAAGCTCGATGAAACAGAATATGTTCGCTTTATCAGCCGGAACGATGACCGGTACGAGCAAGCATCTCAGTTTACCGCTTTGTCGGAGTCTCTGCAGAGTAATTTTAAGTCATTGTCAGGATCGGACGGTTTAATCGATGTACAGGGAGCACGATCTGGACAGGAAGCGGATGATGAGACTACAGAGCATCTGAAAAAGATCTGCCGTGAGACCGGCGAAGCATTGGCTGTTCGAGGACCAACGTCAGCGCCGATAGCTCTCGTTTCAGGCGACACAAAAGTGTTCAACGCGATCGTTGTTTCGAACCTTCAAGGTCTAAGGGCTGCCAGCTTGGAGTTCATTATGGACGATCTCGAACAGGCCTACGATGACTTCGTCCGTGAGAGTCTCTCGAACTATACCAATGATGACTCGTTCCTGCATAAAAAATCTGGAAACTCTCGCCATCGTGTCCTTCCGATCACAAAACTAACCGTCAACCCAACAGTTGACAGCCTACGAGACATATTGTGCCCAGAGTATGCGATCAAGACCAATGAGCTCTGCGCCGCAGCATTCGCCAGTTTTGTTGTCGAATATGTGGATGAGGCTGGTGCTGCTCAAGTTGCAGACTCCTTATCTGAATACATCCAAGAGCGAATCAACCCGTATCTGATCACTGCACTATCTCTGGTAAATCCGAATATAACCGTGAGCGTCCAAGGCTCCTTTTCTCCCGTTGATCCAGAAAAGGCGGAATTTCCGAAGTTCTCTGTCAACGGGGACTATTCCTCAGGAGTAAGCGTGGGTCGAGTCGTCGCAGGCTCGGTCGTACTTCTTCTTCTAATCGGAACAACAGTATATTGCTGGAAGTCGCAAAAGTTTGCGTCAAAGTTGTTCAAAACGAAAAAGAAAATGGACGGAACTGGACCGAAAACAAATGGTGAAGGGTCCGATGCCGATAAAATGGAATCCGGCTCACCCTATGATAAGTCGAACCATGAAAGCGGTGATGAAAAGTCAGTTAAGCAAGGGGGGAGCGATGGCAACGACGATGACGAAAGTGTAAGCTTCAGCGTCCAGGACGAAGAGACGCAGCGAGACAAAACTGGCGACAACATTTTCAACGTGTTTCAGCTTGGGAAGAAGAAGTCGACTAACGCGACTGATGATGTAAATATCTTAGAGAGTGGGAACCAAGTAGGACACGAAGAAGATTTTGACGACTACGCATTCGACGAGCCAACGGAGCTAGAAAGTAAAGCAAGTGGGAATAAGCCATTTGCATCAGCTTGGGGCGAGGACAAGGCAAGTAAATGGGGTGGAAATGAGTGGAATGGCAACAAAAACGAAGAAGCCTTTGGTGATTCAGGTGACAAGTCTGATTCCGACGACGACGATGATGAGGATGACGACTCGATCTCTAAGGAAGCGTCGAGTCGAGGCGATAGTGTGAGCAAGAGCTCTGGAGGAAGTGGACTTGCGCTGGGATTGGTCGACAACGGTGACTGGTCAGATGTTATGAAAGCAACAAAGTTCGGAACCAATTTTGATGCTTCGTTTACCAG
>JANLTE010000041.1:0-12305 GCA_031362785.1 Elusimicrobiota bacterium | reverse complement strand
CAGGTTGAAAGCTACTTTCCGTATAGTCTAAAACCCTTCGTGCGCGGTCCGATTCCCCTATGCCGATATCAGCTTTCGACCTGATATGCGGACTAGCGATATTTCAATAAAATGAGTCATGAAAACGATCTGGCCTACTCTTGTTATCTTATCTTTCATCGTTCCCCCGTTTACCGCTGCCGCAGAAACACCCCTTGTCGTGCGTGAGGGGTCGGTGTATCGCATTTCTCCCGCCATTGATTATCCTTTGCTAGGCGCCGCTGCACTGGGCGCCGCAGTTCCGCTATTGTTCGAATCGCAATTAATTCATCAGCAATGTCCCTGCGACCCTAACGAAGTCAATTCTTTTGACCGGCCCGTGATTGGAAATCACGACGAAACCGCCGGTACCATCAGCCATTTTACGGTTGCTTTATCCATCGCGGCTCCTCTTGTCCTCGATAGTGCGGATCAGGGGTTCAGTAAAAACTTAGCGGAAGATGTGGTGGTCTACTCCCAGGTGCTCGCAATCAACAGCGCCGTGAGCCATATCGCTCGTTATGGAGCGCAGCGGGCGCGTCCCGTTGCCTATGGGGCCAATCCTCCCGAGATTCGGGCAGGGGAATTTTTATCGTTTTACTCCGGACACACGGCTTCGGTCTTTGCGGCCTTAAGCGCCGGCTCAATGACCTACGGTTATCGTTACGGACACAAAGTTTGGCCATGGCTTGTAACCGTCGGAATGGGATTAGGAGAGTCTGCCCTGCGAATTGCGGCAGGACGGCATTTTTACACCGATGTGATCGCGGGCGCCGCCATGGGAACCGCAGTGGGAACGCTAGTTCCTTATTTGCACAGGCGTTATCGAGGGTCTAGTCTAACGCTCGTTCCAACCGTCAACGAACTTGGCATGCAGCTCGTTTGGCAGAAGAACTTTTAGCTGAGAATTTTCTAGGATCTGAGTAAAGATCTGAATTTCGTGCAGGGCTTCCGCAGGTTTAGCTTGCAGTAAAAAATGGGGAGTGTCCAGACCGACCCGCTTCACTTTAGAATTGGCTTGATAGATCAGTTCATGGGAGCGATTCGAAAGGAGTAAATCTTTCTTGCCATAGAGGCACAGGATCGGGACTTCGCACTTTTTTAAATCTTCCAACACATCGACTTCCAAAATTTCCTTTAGACGAGCTGCGAGCACGCGCGAACGGAGATGTTCGAAAGCTTCCAGCCACAACTGTATTTTTTCGTAGGGAAGACCCTGCCATTGCAACATTTTTTTAGCGATGGCGCGCGGCGCTGTTCCGCTAAAAAGATACGGCCCGACTAAAAATCGACACCACTTCCCCAACCGTCCGCCGGGTCTTTGAACGAACGTCGCGCTGAGCACCAATCCGCGCAGCATCGGCGGACATTTGGCCGCGATCCTCACCGCGATCGGGCCGCTATAAGACTCAGCGATCAAAATGTAGGGCTCATCCACGGGCAATTGGGATAACACATCCGATTCGATTTGCTCATAGCTGAGGATGCGATCGGCTGGATACGACAAGACCGCTGGGGGCGTCGCTTCAGTCCAGAGGTTTAAGAGCGGTTCAAAAAGGAGCCCTGTTCCATCCATTCCCGGCAGTAAGACAAATTTCATCCGCTATTTTTTATTTAGGCTAATAGAATCTACGGACACATGAACGGTATCGATGGGCTTGCGCAACCTCAAAGCCAAATAACCTCCAATCGCCAACGCTCCGACTAGCAGAATAAAAATCAGAACGGTATTTATTTTTTTTAAAAATTCGATGGGCTTCATGATCTCAAGGGGAATTTTCTAGAAACCGAATGCTTGGGAGGGGGCAACAAGACGCCGTTTTTAATAATCCGCTTGGAACCGTTGCCGCGCGAAGATGAATGCGGTAATCTTCTGCAAAACGGCTGTATTGTGGCGGCTTTGGGATATCATCGAGTTCTCCTGCGAAAAATTTTAGCGTGAGCTTATGTTGTTGCTGCTGTTAATTCATATTATAAAACAATAGCGCTGCCGACTATCAGGCTGAAAGCTGATTTCCTTGTGAGGTGAATCCCTAGGCAATTACTCGTCGATGCCGTCGCGCCACTCGACCGCTCCAAAGCGGGAGTCGCCCAGGAAGTTGTAGGCGATGCTGACGGTTTCTGAAGTCTGGTGCCTGTCGGAAATGTTGGAGTAGTAGGCGTCGCGGCTCGAAGTTATATACTGTATTCCAATCGCGTGCCGTCTATAAATGCGCACGGTGAACGACAAGTTACCGCGCGCAATTCTTTCGCTTCCGCGCCTTTCGGCGGATCCTACGCCGCTAATGTAGTACTCGCGTCCCGTTGCGTCCAGCATGACCCATTTGCCAACGATAAGGCGGAGCGCCAATAGACCTTGAGCTGCCGCGCCGTAATGATAGTCGCGATCCCCTTCGCCAACGATGGTTCCCGCCGCTCCAAATCCCGGCCCGGCCAGCGCCGAACCTTGGAGCGCGATGGTTCGCGACACCCACCATTGACCCGTCGTTCCAATCGAAGCGCCCGTAGTCGATACGCGAAAAATTCGCGGGGATATGTAGTCGTAGCTCCCGTAGAGTCCCCAAATTCCGCTGTAAGCGTCACCGGATTCATACCTGTTTCCGATCAACAGACCGCGGGTCATGATATTTTCGAATGAGTTGTCGCCGTTGGCGTTAACGGTGCCCTCAAAGTGGAAATAATCGAAAGGTCTGATGTAGCGATATCCTGGTTTTCCAGGAAGTCCGTAGGCCATGGAAAAATCTCCGGCTGCTTCCTTATTAGAGATGATATTTGAAACACCCTGATCGCTCACTTTTGTGGTTAGGCTCGCGCCCAGGCGTACGCGCGTAAATGTGGCGGGGTTGCGGCTGGGAAGAACGGTTTTGAAATGGTCTCCGAAAAAAAAGCGGTTGATACCGATAGGCGGGGATATAAAAGCCGCGCCCAGTTCGCGCCAGAATCCGGGTTTGCTTCCGCCTCTTTCGAGCAGCATATTGACCATCCGAAACAATTCCTCTCCGAAAAAACTCCCCGCGATGCCGCTGGCAACTTGATCGTTGATCGAGGGAGGACCCGTTTCTCCCGCCGTTTCCCAAAGGTAGCTGCCCATGGACGAATAGGCGAGGGACTCCCAGTAGGTGAGCCCAGACGATCGCGCGAGTCCGAAGTAGATGGTTCCCTGATAGGGGTGAAACGCCTGATTGGTTCGAAAATCGTCCGCGTCAAATTGCCAGGGGCCGTTGCGCATATGGTCCCAAGCGGTCGTGGCGTCCGTACCATAAATCTCATTGCCATAAATAAAACGGTCGGCCCTGTTCAGCAAGAAAATGAATAGGGGTATTTCGATGGCTGGTAGAAGGTAACTTCTGCCAGTTCTCGCTTCCCAGTCCAGCACGCGCTTTGGCGCGCCTTTCCATTGTTCGTGGGGCGTTGCCATCGCTTCGGGATACTGCGGATCGCCCGGCGCTGTCGTGGAAACGGCGACGGCCGCGGGAGACTCATTTGCGAGAGCTGCGCGAGGCGCGAACGCGGCCAGCGCGAGAGCGCAGGTCAGCAAGACCCGCCCCATCGCGCCGCCGCTCGCTTTCTTTGTAACCATCACGACAAGACCGATGACTTTCTGTTTAGTTAACGGTCATCTGATTGTTAACGCTCTTAACGCCGTTGACGTCACCCACGAGTTTCGTGACCAGATCTTTTTCGGCTGCGTTAGCTGCGCCGCCGCTCAGAGTCACGACTCCGTTCTTCGTGGTCACCTTGGTATTGTGCGCGCTCGTCGAGCGATGGAACAGCAGCATCATCTTCGCCTGGGCGGTGATCGAAGCGTCGTCGATATTTTTGCTCACTTTTTCGTAAGTCGTTTTCGAAGCCTTAGGCACCGTCATCTGATTATCCACGGATTTGACCCCATCGACATCCTTCGCGTATTCGGTCGTGAGGTCTTTTTGCGCGAGGGTTGCGGCTTCGCCCCTTAAGGTCACGACGCCCTCCTGCACGGAAACTTTGCTGTCTGTAACGCTCACATTTCGATGGAACAGCAGGGTCCATTCCACTTTTTCACGAAGCCAGGAATCTGAACTTGCTTTAGGCGAAGTGCTTTTAACTACGATCTTATTATCCCCGCTTTTAAGTCCCGGCAAATCCGCAACGGTTTCGCGGGCCAGCGATTTGTGCGATTCCTGGGAAACCGTTCCCGTCAAAGTCACGGCGCCGTTCTTGGACTGGATCTTAATGTCGTCATCTTTAAGATAAGTTTTAAAAATGTACGATGCCTTGGCGGATGACTCGATGCGCTCATCCGTCTTGGACGCTTGCAGTGACCCGCCGCCCGCAAACATTACGGCGCAAGCCGCTGTCATCATTACGCTAGCTACTATTTTAGTTGTTTTCATTTATTTTTCTCCTCGATTAAGTTACGGCAAATTAGGGTTTGTTTGAATTTTTTTTCGCGTCTTCAAAAGTTGTTCGCACAGAGCGGCATCGTTTGAGGGCGCGATGTGGTCGGCTTCGTCAAGCGCTTTGCGAGCCTCGGGATAACGGTTTGTTTCAATGTAAATGACGGCCAGCGTTTCTAGGGCGTAAGGTTTCAGCGGGGTGTTCTCTTTCAGAGCCGTCTGAACGAACCGTTCCGCTTGATCCAAATCCCTTCCGCGCGCCAGGCAGATCATGGCCATATTGTTATTGGCTCCGGCGTGATTGGCGTCGATGCGCAGGACCTTCCGATAATAAGTCTCCGCTTTTTCTAAATTCCTATTTTCAAACGCGAGGTTTCCCCGCGCGATCAATGCGGGGATGTATTTTTTCCGGAATCCAAGAGCGGACTCATATTGATGCCCCGCGTCTTCTTTCAACCCCTGGGCTTCATAAGCTTCTCCCAGTTGCATGTGTTCTTCCGGCGTTAGCGCATCGCGGTGTTTAATCAGCTGCGGGAATACCGAACAAGACTGAAGCGCTGGAAAAGCTAAAAGCAGGGCCCAGCCCTGCCACGAAGAATTTCTATGTTTGGGCATGAGGGGTGATCAACAAAGTCATCCGCTGAGTCTTATCCCAGCTTTTCAAAAGTTTTTTGTACGAAATAAATTGATTTTTCTTCGAGCCGGAATGGATATAAAATCCTTGCCGGGCAGGATCTGCTCCGGTGATCACAATGTAATGGCCGATGGGAAAGGAATCAAACCCGCGGTTGATGAACGCGATGAGCGGGTGCCCCAGTTTAATTTCGGCCTGAAGATTATCGATGCTTCCGTAATAGATGTCGGCCTTTAAATCATGGTTTTGGGCGGACAGCAAAAGGTCTATGGGCAGGCTCCCTTTGAGATGAGCCAGGTAGATTTCTTTTTTCAACGCGGGGGGATCAATGGGATGATTCCAAAAAGTGAGCAGTGAGGCCAAAGCGGAAGGTCCGCATTGATCGCTCCTGTCGGGAAAGAAAGGAACATCCAGAAGTTGAGGGGGCAGACTGCTCAACGGTTGCGATTCAAGTCCCGCGCATCCGTTGAGGTTCATCCCGATCCCTATCAGAAGGGACAGGGTTCCTATCCTCATGTGAGGCGTTTGAGGACATAGACGAAGAACACCACTAAAATCCCGATCACCAGCAGGGCGATCACAATTCCGAGGCCGCCATCTCCGCCCGGGTTCACTGCGCGGATCTGAGAAGCCAGCTGATGCACCTGGGCATCGGAGAGCTGGGTTAGCCTGCTGCTGATCTGATCGGGGCTTAGTTTCAACTCTCCGAGCCGCTGGCGGATTATTTTGGATTCTAAAGCGGATTGAACCGTTTTAATGTCGGCGGTTCGCATGGCGCTCATTTCGCTGCCCGCGTTCGTGACTTCAGCCGGCGCGAGCATCGCCCAACCTTTTGGCGGCTGCGCCATTGCGAGCGTTGTGGCAAAAATCAGAGTTTCAGCCAATAGTCTGATCGTTAATGAATTTTTTTTCATGAATATTCCTCCCAATTATTTTTTGCAAGAAGCTACTAGATAATAGGAGAAATCGGCCTCCGCGAATATCAGGGGGGAGCCTACTATAACCGTATGTTAAATGACTATGGCGGAGTGTTTTTAGTTGAGGTGGTTGCTTTCGACCCAGTGAACGGCGTGCTGGGTGAGTTCGTGCGCGTTCTTTAAATTCATCTTCAATTTGATGTGAGCTCGGTAAGACTCGACTGTTTTGACGCTCACACAAAGTTCATCGGCGATTTGCCGGGTCCCGCGCCCCTGCCCGATCAATTGAAAAACCTGGAGTTCACGATCGCTGAGGGTTTCGGTGGAAAGCGCGTTCTTAACGAATTTTACGTCGGCAATTTTGTGGAGCATTCGGGCTCCCATCTTTTCGCTTAGGTAAATCTCGCCTTCCAATACCCTGTGGATGGCCTTCACGACTTCTTTCGAAGCCTCATGTTTCATGATGTATCCCTTGGCCCCGGCGCGCAACGCGCGTTCGGCGTACAAGGATTCGTCATGCATGGAAAGCACCAGGGGAAAGGATTGTATCGAACGGCGTTTCATGTCTTTGATGAGGTCCAGGCCGTTTCCGTCGGGCAGGGTGATGTCCACGATCACGATGTCGGGTTTGAGCCCCTGAATCATCTTCAAAGCTTCGTGGGCCGTGCTCGCCTGGCCGCAGACCATGAGGTCCGGTTCGCTGTTGAACAGGCGCGCGAGCCCATCTCGCATTAGGGGGTGGTCCTCCACGATGAAGACTTTGAATTTCCCTTTTTTGGGCAGCTGTTTCGCGATTTTACGCATACCGTGTTTTCTTTAAATTGGATTCTACAAGAGAAGCATGGAGAGAACAAACCAGCGCCGTGCCTCTTCCGTTATTTTTACTGATTTGGAGCGAAGCGTTAATGGTTTCCGCTCGGGAATACATGATGGAGAGTCCAAGCCCTTTGTGTTGTATATTTTTTTTGAAACCAATCCCGTCGTCCTTTACGGATAAAACGATTTCTCGGCGCGTGTTTGAAAGGCTGATGACGATGTTTTTGGCGCGCGCATGCTTCAACGCGTTATGAACCGCTTCCTGCGCGATCCTGAAGAGGTGCACCGCCACGGTATCGTTAAGAACGAGGACGGGCTTTGTGCTGCTCATGGAGCAGGAAACTTCCGTCAAATTGTGAGTGTTGAACGCCAGCTCGCGGAGCGCGGCCATGAGGCCCTGAGACCCGAACTCGACCGGCAGCAGCCCCTTGGCCAGCAATTTCGTTTTGACGAGGGCCTGTGCGATAAATTTTGTAATTTCCTCAGCGTCATTGGCTTCACTGAGTGATTTTTCCAGCAGTTTCTTTTCCAGAACCTTGGTGAGAAGCGTTATGGCCGTGAGATCCTGGCAGATTCCGTCATGGAGATCCTGCCCGATTCGCTGCTGCTCGCGCCCGCTGATCTCAAGGATCTCTTTCTGGAGCCGTTTGCGTTCCGTAATGTCGCGCATGATGGTCGTAAAAAAGGGCTGGCCTCCGAACTTCCAGGTTAAGAGGGACAGCTCCACAGGAAATTCGCGCCCGTCTTTCCGGATCCCTCTTAACTCATGCGTCTTCCCGTCGCTCGGAGACGCTCGGTTGAAAAGCATGTGGTCGAACCGCGTGCCGCGGGAACTATGTCCCGAGGGCATGAGCAAAGCCATGGGTTTGCCTAAAATCTGTTTTTCCGCGTAACCGAAGAGCCGTTCCGCGCCTTCATCCCAAAAAATAATGTTTCCTGATACGTCCGACACCACGACGGCTTCATCGATCGACTGGGTGGCTGAACGGAATAAAATTTTATCGGGCACGCCCACCGATTTCAGAGGGATGGCAGTGGTCTTGATGCGGAGAGCCACTGAACTCTCTTTCATTTAAAGAATTTTCTTGCCTTGAATGATATGGATCAGCACCGAGACGATCGCGAGCACCAGCAGTATGTGAATGAACCCGTGGATCGTGTAAGAGGTGACCATACCCAAAACCCAAAGCACCGAAAGAACCCAAAAAATAGTCCACAACATAGCTTCCTCCTGATTTACTTCAAACTTTCAATGAACGATGGAAAAACCGGTTCCCAATGAAACAGGTAGCCACCGTCAAAGCCGAACAGATGAGAGCGGTCCACAAAGCCGCGAGAGAAAACTTCGATTGTTCCACAAAAAAGAAGAACGAACTTAAAAGCAAAAGGCCGATCGCGCAGAACCCGAATAGAAAACTGATAAGAGTGAGTCCAACGCCCACGACGGTGTGCCTTAAACTCTCCATCGCGCGCGCCCTCTTTTCATGTTGATAGTAGTATGTCCATAGATGGTCCGCGGCCCAGAACAGCCAATTCATGTTGTTTCTAGCCTCTTTTCTTCAGGAGCCATCCAGCTAAAAAACCGACGGCAGCCGCCACGCCCGCGACCTGCCAGGGATTTACCTTGGCGTACTCATTGACGCTGCTTCTCGCTTTGCGCGCTTGGTCAATTGCTGAATTCAGTTGTTCCTTGATTTTAACGTTACCATCTGAAATAGTATCCACTACATTGCTCACCATCGTTGCGATCGCTTCCCCGTTTCCCTCAGCGTGCTCATTAGATTCTGATGCTGTGTTGTTTTTAAACATATAATTTTTTCTCCTTTTGACTCTCTCCACCAACTCTATCAGTTCGCGAGCGGGCCGGATATCAGGCGATGCCCTGATATCCCTATCAGGGAAACCGCGGAGGTCTTGAATCATTCCATGGCCGCAAGGATTTTGTTTAAGGAAATGGTGGCGAAGCTGATCGCGCGGTCCGACATTCCATAAGGGAGGATGATCTCGCCGTTGCGCAAAAGCGCGCCGCAGGTGTAGAGGACGTTGGGCACATATCCTTCCCGCTCAGCGCCTTCAGGCCCCATCAGCGGTTCGCTCAGGCGGCCAATAACTTTAGAAGGATCGTTCAAGTCCAAAAGGAACGCGCCAAGGCGATACTTGCGCATGGGTCCCACGCCGTGGCTGATCACCAGCCAGCCCTCCTCCGTTTCTATCGGAGCGCCGCAGTTTCCCAACTTCAAAATCTCCCACGCATACTTAGGCCGAAGTAGGATTTGCGCTTCGTGCCAGAAATGCACGTTGTCCGAATACATTAGAAAAATATTTTCTCCGTCTTGCCGCGAGAGCATGGCGAAGCGCCCGTTGATCTTGCGCGGGAAAAGAGCCATCCCTTTATTCTTGATCACCGCGCCGTTCAGCGTGACGAACTTGAAATGCCGGAAATCTTCCGTCATGAAAAGTTGAGGAAGGACGTGGCGTCCGTCATAAGCGGTATAGGTGCCGTAGTAAATCGTTTTGCCATCCTCGTCCTGGTGCATCGTTAACCGCACGTCTTCAATGCCGTTGCTCTGCGTGGCGATGACGGGGAAGATGATCCGCTCCGAGAGCTCCGCGTCTTCGGGGAAACTGATCTCGTAGTTTGATTTGGCGAGGTGCCACATGCCACTGGCCGTGGGGTCTTCGTCAAACTTTCTTCCCGGGGCCGTCCGGTGAAGGGCCTCGTGCAATCTGTTTCTTAATTCCTCCAGCGTGAAGGAGTCGCCCAGGCCTTCCATGGCGCTCCGGGACCAATTGCCGATGAACCCCATGTCGGAAAGCTTTCTCCAAAAAATTTCCTTATTGTAGGTGGGGTTTTCAATCAGCGCGGGTTCGCATAAAAACTGCGAGGGAGGATCTACCAGGATGTTATTTTTGGCGTCAATGACGCCGCTGCGGAAGGAAATGGATGAGATGTGACCCTCGCCCGTGGATCGGAGGCTCATCAAAAAGCGCATCGAGCCGGGAGCTAGGCGCGATTGGTCGGGATGCGGAATGATGGACGGATTAAACAGCGCCGCCGCTTCAGCCGAGTATTCATACATGAAATATGAACCGATCAATATTTTTCTTGCATCGGATATCGGTCTGCCGGCAGGCACATAATGCTCCAACTGGCGGAACCTTTGCAAAAGACGCGCGGTGAGGTTCCTGTGTCGGGAAGAAAAATCTGTGAGCGCATGGTCCGCGCCAAGCTTGGCCTCTTTTTCTTGAAGCGACAACACCCTGTTAATAATTTCGGAGTGCTCCTGCTTCGTGCCGAATCGCAAGGGCCTTAAAACGACCCGGTTTTGATTCGGATGGAGAAAGATATCGGTCCGGCGAACATGGAGCGGAGGCATCGGTTTTTAAGAAAGAGTGAGAATCTTTTCGACTTCGGGTTCTGCGATGCCGGTAGGAGCAGAAAAAGCGGCCATCTCATTTTGCGCTTGCCGCATTTCCGCGAGCGACAGAAGGAAGGCCAGCGTGGATTCAGCGCCCTGATTTTGATTCACGCGGTCCACATGGAGCCCGTCGCGGCATCCGCCGCTGTTGGGATCGTAAAGCAGAACGCCCAAATCGTTTCTTCCAAGGAACCAATCAAACGCGCGCCGCGCCGCATCGAACCAATAGAGTTTGGAAGTGGCTCGGTAAGCTTCGAGACATGCCGATACCGTCGCGTGGGCTTCGATGGGCTGCTGGTCGAAGTTCGCCCGCGCGCCATCGCGCTTGTAAAAACCGTTCGAACCGATGGGTCGGAAATATCCACCCTTGGCGGTTTGGATTTCTATCAGCCAGCGGAGAGATTTAAGGCCCACTTCAAACGCGTCCGGACGATTGCTCCATCGCCCGCTTAAAATCAGCGCGTGCGAAAGTTTAGCGTTCATGTAAGTGACTGAATCTTCGAACCATGGCCAGTCTTTGGAAGCGGACCTTTCGTAAAGTCCCATTAATCGGTTCGTGAGGGTTTCGCGGATCTGGTTGACTGATCGGTCTCCGCTGAAGCGTTTCAAATACTCGTGGGTTCCCATCAGCGCCAAAGCCCAGGCGCGGGGCGAACTGAACTCGGGCGTCGGAGAAATGGCGGCCCCAAAAATTTGTCCCGCGAGGGTTTGGAAACTGGAGTTTTTAGACCGGCCGACGCAGGTCCCAAGGGCCCAAAGGGCGCGTCCGCAGCAATCTTCCGAAATTTCTTCGTTCGCCCAGGACCGATTGAAGTCCATGCAGTTCCGAAACCGTTTTAATTGAGGATCGAACGCGTGTCGGATAAAAGCGGCGTAAGTGGAAGCGGCGTTTCGAATTTGGTGAGAATCTTCCTCTAATTCTTCCAGCAGCACCGTTAAGATTAAAGCGCGCGCGTTGTCGTCCGTGCAATAACCGGTAGAAAAGTTCGGCACCGTTTGAACGGCGTGTTGAAAGAGTCCGGTGGAGTCGGTCATTCGGAAAATGTGGTCCAGTTTGATGTCGGGCAGTTGGATCAGTTGCTGGTCTAAAGTTTTAACGGAGAAGAGTTTGCGCGTGTGGCTGGCGCGCTGAATCCTGGCTTTCTCAAATGTTTGCATGTAAGATTTGGCGATGCTGCTCCAGACCATGTCGCGCCCCATTGTAAAGGCCTTTTTGCGCATCGTTTCGCGCCGAGGTTTATCCCGAAAGAGACTCGAGACCTCCCGCGCGATCGCGTCCGAATCGTTAAACGGAACCAGCACGCCGCGGTTATCCGCGAGCAGTTCTTCCGCGTACCAATAGGGAGTCGAGACGATGGCTTTGCCCGCGCCGAAACAGTAGGCGAGCGTCCCGGAGGTGATCTGGGCTTCATTCAAATAAGGGGTGACGTAAATGTCGGCGGCTTTGATAAACTCCGTTAATTCTTCCAGCTCCACAAAACGGTTGTAAAAAATGACGTGCTTTTGAATGTTGTTTTTTTTCGCCAATAGTTCGAGACTCAGCCGGTAAACATCTCCTTGTTCCCTCACGAGGTTCGGGTGAGTCGCGCCTAAAACGATGTAGACCACGTCAGGAAACTCCTCAGCGATTTTGGGGAGCGCGTTGAACACGTATTCGATCCCCTTGTTGGGAGAAAGCAAGCCGAACGTCAGCAAGACCCGTTTTCCCTCAACGCCGAAAAGGTCTTTATAGGAATCGGACTCGACGAACGGAATTTCCGGGATCCCATGGTGGATCATGTCGATTTTTGATTCGGGCGCCTGATAAATATTTTTAAGGAACACTTTACCCTTTTCGGACATGACGACCAGCCGCGTGGAAAGTTGAATGAGCTCCTTCATCACGCGCATTTGTTCCGGGCTGGGCGTTTTAAGGACGGTGTGGAGGGTCGTAACGATGGGCAGGTGGAGGTCTCTCAGCATCGCCAAAATGTGTCCGCCGGCGGGCCCGCCGAAGATTCCATACTCGTGCTGCACGCAGACGATGTCCACGTCGCTGGCGCGCCGTTTTCATGGAACCCATGGCCTGTTGCCTTCGCGCATTGGACCGCGTGACGCTGGTGAAAGGTGACAGTTGTTTGGTGGT
>JANLTE010000031.1:0-1553 GCA_031362785.1 Elusimicrobiota bacterium | reverse complement strand
CGCGACGACCGCGGTGTTAAATCCCGACTGCGGCCATATTTTAGCCCCCAACTCCCAGGCACCGTAATGCGCCGTCAGGATCAACGCGCCCTTTTTCGCCGCATATGACTCCCGCAAAAACTCAATCCCTTCGATATCGGAAAAAGAAAATATCTCCTCTTTGGACAGCTGCGGCATTTTAATGAATTCCGCGGCGCCCGATCCTAAATTCTCCCAGCATTTTTTGACGATATCATCGGCCTGCCCGGGGCTCATTTCGGGAAAACTTTCGAGCAAATTCCTTTTACCGATCTGGGCGCGCGACCCCATCAGGCGGTTAAAGAGCCGCCCGATCGCGCGGCCAACGGAAAGCGCCGGGACGCGCGGTAAAATCATAATGAATATCGCCACGAAGCGCAGCGCAAGATATTCAACGACATGTTTCAATCGTTTGGTGGTTTTTAAGGATGAAGAAGAAGAGGGTGAAGCGTTTTTTAAAGAAACTGCGGGCGGGGCGGCGATGTCAGACCGATCGGTCATAGATCCAGCTGAATTTCCTTTGCACCGGTGGAGGAGTGCGGCGTTCTGCCAGTTTGGTGTATCGTTCCGGCAATCCGCATACATATTCCTGCGCCTGGGCCGCTTCGCCGGAAAGGCCCGTCATATTTCGCGCGTTCCAGACGTCCAGCAAAAGCTCGATGATCGAGGTGTAATCGCGCGCGGTGTAAACCCCGATCCGCTGAGTGACGTCGGCAAACGCATTGAAAATATTCTCGGTCCGGTTATCGCTCATGAGCCGCGCGGGCATGATGATTTTGGTTTTCATCATCTTTGCGAACGCGATGATGGCGCCGGACGGATCCATCTCAAAAATCTTTTTCATGAAGGCCTGATAGGCCTTTTCATGGCGCGCTTCGTCGCCCGCGATGATGCCGCAGATTTCCTGGAGCCGCTCTTCACCGCAACGGGCCGCCAGGATCGCGACGTTCCGATGCGAAATCTTCGTGGCGCATTCCTGAAAAGAAGTGTACACAAATCCCTGATAGGGATCGTTGTTCGTTAACGGATTGAACCCGTTCCTGATTAAATTTTGGATGGTGACTTCCACCGCGTTCATGTCGACGCGGCCGGTTAAATAGAGGTACTTGTTCAGTAAATCTCCGTGGCGGTTTTCTTCCGCGGTCCAACCCCGAGACCACTGCGCCCAAGGGTTTTCACCGTCACCGCTAACGTCTTTAAGTCCGTTCAGGCCATTGATCCAGGTTTGGTAGCTTGGCAACGCTTCTTCGGTGATCATGTCGCCGATTAAGGCGACCAAAACATCATCGGGCAGACTTTGCGAGGCAGTCCGGAATTTGTTTAAGTCATCCTGCCAGCGTTCCAGGGAAAAATCGGGTAAATACGCGCTGGGCTGCCAGCTATCGCTCACGGGCTTCAAAAATTGATTGACGGTTTCTTGCACATAACCGCGCATCCCGAGGATGACCTCGAGCTGCAGTGGAGAGAGTGTGTTGGGTTTATCTAATATCGATTGTGTCGTCATAAAAATGACCCTACACAGGGTCTGGTTAAGG
>JANLTE010000417.1:0-2178 GCA_031362785.1 Elusimicrobiota bacterium | reverse complement strand
AAACCGCCGCCACCGCCACCAACCTCGCCGCCAGCCCAGCCTACCGAGTCACCGTCACCGACGCGAAGGGCTGCACGAAAACCGCCGAGACCGCCATTTTACTTTCAGAGGTTTTTAAGAATTCGCCCGAATTTTGGATGAACCTGCAGGTTGCCTACGATTTATACGAAGCCCGCCAGCACCTCCGCCGCCCGCCTGCCGCTTGATTCTGAAATCGAACCACATAAATAGCCGCCTCGAACCCGTCGCCGTACATGGCAAAGCGAAGAAATAAATATTTTCTTAAAATAGACTTATTATCAGCGATATAAAGTTATTTATATTTTTCCAAGCTAATGAATAATCTGTAATCGCAAATGTAAAGAGTAATCCGATAATAGTTGACCAAATCTTATGTTTTCTAGCGAAGTAGTATAACTGATACATTAACCAAAAAGGATTGCTTTTGTGCCAAAAGGTTGTTTCGTTGTTAGATGCAATTTTTGAAGGTTCAGTTAGGTTTTTAAACTCGTCCTCTGATATGTTTGATACTTTTCCAAAAATAAAATCTAAATCCTGAATAACTGCTCCAAGTGAAGGAAGAACGCGAGATTGGATATCCTCCGAAAATCCATTGTGGTAAACAGAATAATCAATCCTCGGGACACCGTAACTCATATGCGGGTCTGTTCCGAGTTTTTTTATCAAACTAATATTCCTTCCATAAGTTGAGCTAAGTTTGCTTCTAAGAGAATGAATGTGTTCAGCTTTTTCAGTTGAATAAGGCAAGACTTTAGCAAAAACCTGTTGTAAAAGTGATCTATAGGTGAGCACATCATTCTTGAAACTTTCAATTTCCATTCTAAATTCGGGCAAGTTCATGTCGATGGTAAAATTTAATTTTTAGGCATCCACTTTGAGAGGCGGTCTTTGATCTTTTTTTCTTCGCCTTCGTCGGTGGGTTCGTAGAAGGATTTGGGATCGGGCATGTATTGTTGGGGGGTCCAGTGGCCGGGGAAATCGTGCGGGTATTTGTAGCCTTGGCCGTGGCCGAGCGCTTCGCGGTCGAGGGACGCGTCTTTCAGGTGGTTCGGGACTTCGCGGTGCGGGCCTTTGCGGACTTCGCTGAGCGCGGCGTCGATGCCGAGGTACGCGGCGTTGGATTTGTAGGCGGAGGCGACATAGGTGGCGGCTTGCGCGAGCGGGATGCGGCCTTCGGGCATGCCGACCAGTTCCACGGCCTGGAACGCGGCGGTGGCGATCATGAGGGCGCGCGGATCGGCGTTCCCGACATCTTCGGAGGCGCAGATTAAAATGCGGCGGGCGATGAAGCGCGGGTCTTCGCCGGATTCGATCATCTTGGCCATCCAGTAGAGCGCGGCATCGGGGTCGCCGCCTCGCATGGACTTGATGAAAGCGGAAATGGTGTCGTAATGCTGGTCGCCCTTCTTATCGTAGAGGAGGGCGCGCTTCTGCAGGGATTCTTCGGCGACCTGGAGCGTGAATTTGACAACGCCTGAACTGTTCATGGGCGTGGTGTTGACGCCGATTTCAAGCGCGTTTAAGAGGCGCCGCGCGTCCCCCGCGCAATTGTTGAGCAGATGTTCCTTCGCCTCATCGGTCATTTCAACTTTCAGGTAACCGAATCCTGATTCCTGATCGCCCAATGCTCTTGCTAAAATCTTTTCCAGAACTTTTCGCGAATGGATAAAGAACTCAAAAATCTGCGAGCGGGAACGGAGCGCGGCGTTCACATAAAAAAACGGATTTTCGGTCGTGATTCCGATGAGCGTGATGCTTCCTTTCTCAACATCGGGTAAAAGCGCGTCCTGCTGGGATTTATTGAAGTGATGGATCTCATCCACCATGATGATGGTTTTCTTCCCCTGAATGGACAGCCTCTGCTTCGCGCCTTCAATTTCTTTCCGCAGTTCCCCCACTCCAGCCGTGACGGCGTTCATCTCTACAAAATACGCTTCGGTGCGGAGCGCGATGAGTCGCGCCAATGCGCTTTTCCCCGTTCCTGGCGGGCCGAAGAAAATAACCGAACCGAGGCGATCGGATTCAATCGCACGGCGCAATAATTTTCCCGGAGCCAGGATGTGTTCCTGCCCGAAAAAATCGTCCAGCGATTTGGGGGTTAACTTTAAAGAGAGAGGCGCCGCTTTGAGGAGGGCCTTTTTTTCCTGTTCGGGCGGA
>JANLTE010000411.1:0-3590 GCA_031362785.1 Elusimicrobiota bacterium | reverse complement strand
CAAAATTATCCCGCGCGCGCGCGGCGAGAAGTTACTGAATCCCGGTGAAATTACGTTCTGCGTGATGGCACGATCGGAAACGAATGAACGGAATCAGCTGGTCTCCGCGTCGATTGGGGTAGCGGTCCCGACCGATCGTCGGACCTATGGGTACCTGTCCGAGCACCATGCTCATGGCGAAACCGATGAAGATCACCCGCCGCACGAAGAAATCGAAGCTGCCCCAGTGTAAAGGCGAATGGTAAAACGAAAAAACCCCCGACACAAATATCGCGATGAACGGAGCGATGATCAGCGTTTGGTTCTTATTGAACGGCCAGTGCCCGCTCTCAAAAACTTTGCAGAGCCACAGCGCGACCAAAATGGTACCGAACATCTGCACCTCGGTGATCTTAACCATGGCCGAGTCGTAGGTTCGCAGATAAAATGAAATCGCCAGAAAGAAAAAGAACAGCGGGAAGGCGTTATCCAGGTATCTGGAAATTCTCTCGACGATCGTCTTGTGCTCTGAATTGTTATCGGGCATAGGAATCACTCAAAACTCTTGGAATTCTTTGGGTCGCCTGCCATTTAAAATCGATTGAAATGCGGTGCAATAAACCCAGCTCCCCAAGCGAGGAACTCGCGTAATCCAACTGGAAAGTCTTTAGTTTGAGTCCGACCCCAAAAGCAAGGCCGTTGGGAAGCCTCAAAGTAGAGCCCAAGTCCTGATCAATAAAATAATGGTTGTACCCCGCCCGCAGTTGGAGAGAACGACTGATGGGCAGTTCAAACCCTCCGCGGATGCCGCCTGAGCCGCGCAGAAGTTTAAAAAAATCAGCGGTGAAGAGACTTTCTTGCGGAACAAATTTTGGAAAAAAATTGCCGATCTGATGAAAGGAGAGCCCCGCCTTGACTAAGGTCGGCAGCTGAAAAGATTCATCTCTGAATTTCGGCTTCGTTCCGAAATGTTGCAGCGCCGCGCCGATTTGAACGGGATAATTTTTCTCCTTGAACAGTATCCCAAAATCAGCTGAAAAAGCGTTAGCCGATTCATCCGCCAAAGATTCCCTCAGGTAGCTCGCCGTGGCGCCAAATCCCCAGTCGGCTGAGAAAATTTTACCAAACGACGCGGAGAGCCGGTAATTATAAGTCGAAAAATCGCCGGCCTCGCGATATCCGTCTGAAGCGGAATCGTCCGCGACCGTCCGCGTGAAATTTCCGACATGCAGGACTCCGGACTGAACGCTCCAGGAAGTATCCGACCCGGGGCGAACGTAGGCGAAATTATTGTATTTCATTCCTTCAAGAAACGGCGGGATAAAAGATTGCGTGTATAGGTGGGAATATTTTTCAAAGGCAAGGCCTGCAGGGTTGGAATAGACACCGTCAGCGCCGTCAGCGACAGAAACGAAGGCGTCGGCCATTGCCGCTGAGCGGACCGCGGGGGAAAGCAACAAAAATGAAAAACCGTCGTTTAGATCCGCCCGCAAAGCGTCCGGGAAAAGCCCGGTCATCATGAAGAAACATATCAAAAATTTTTGCACACAATTGAAGCAAGTTTATATCACTTTCACATCGTCTTTGCAAACAACGCGATCATGCAACAAAATAGCCGGCGAGAGGGATCGAACCTCCGACCTACTGTTTACGAAACAGTTGCTCTACCACTGAGCTACGCCGGCGACGTTCATCATCGTAATATATCTTTTTAATATTGTAAACTAACTCCGCGATGGGCGAAATGAAAAAATCCTCTTTTTTCTTGAAAAGACTGTGGACTGGAGCGCTGTTCCTGCTATTTTTTTCGCCCGTTTGGGCGGAAAAAACCGCTGAAGTGGCTGAAGACATTCTGCGGGTCTCGATTTTAGTCAAAACGCCTTCCTTTAATCTCGGCGCAACTAAAAATCTAACCCTATTCGACTTGAACAAAGGCGAGAAAAAGGAAATATCCGGACGGTCCATTTATCTCGTAAAACCCGGCAAAGGCGGAATGTTAATTGACGGCGATACATTTGGGTCGTTAGCTCGCGTCATGGCTCAAGAGGGAGACTTCATTCGAGTGAACGGCCGCAGGTACCGCGGCACAATTTTAATTCAACAAGTCAACGAAGAAGCGATCACCGTTATAAACGAACTCGGCATCGATGAGTATCTATGCGGAATACTTCCCCGCGAGGTAAGCCCCAGCTGGCCCATGGAAACATTGAAGGCCCAAGCGCTAGCAAGCCGGTCGTTCGCGTTAAAAAATTTGGGACGCCACAATTCGGAAGGGTATAATTTGTGCAGCAAAGTTCACTGCCAGGTTTACGGGGGAATGGAAGGTGAAGATGAACGAACGAATCAGGCGGTGAACGATACTTACAATGAGGTTGTGTTATATAAGGAAGATTTGGCCAACACTGTGTTTTTTTCAAACTGCGGTGGCAAAACAGAATCTTCGATAAACGCATGGGAAACATCAACGGCAACACCTTATTTAAAATCCGTGAGGTGTAAATACTGCAAGGATTTCAAGCATCACGAGTGGGGACAGTTCTTGACTGCAGAGCAAATCACGGCCGCACTCGCTAAATTTTCGGTTGAACTCCCGATCCAATCTATTTCCGTATTGAGCAGGGGCGCGTCCGGCAGAGTAACGACATTTAAAGTGAAGAGTTTGTCCGATGTCGTGAAAATCCGCGCGAGCCAATTTCGCATGGCGCTCGGACCCGACGTCATCCGGTCAACGTTCATTACCAACATTCGTAAAAAGGGAAGCGGATTTTATTTCGCGGGGAAGGGCTGGGGGCATGGGGTGGGACTATGTCAGGAAGGCGCGCTGGGGATGGCTGAGCGCGGCGCGAGCTACAGGAAGATCATCAAGTTTTACTACCCGGGAACGCGGATTGAAAAAATTGAGAACTAGTTACAACTGAATTATGAAGAGCGTGAAAATTCTAAGCATTCAAGATTCTGCTTGAATTTAAATATTTTATTGTATAATAGGACTCAATTTCGGAGGCACTATGATTGAAAAACTATTCGCTGAGACCCAAGTAGCATCACCCGCCGCGCACTCGAAAGCGCCGGCTCCTTCGCCTTTTATGAGCTTCGTGCCTTTGCTCGCGATCTTCGTAATTTTTTATTTCCTGTTGATCCGTCCGCAGCAGGCTAAAATGAAACAACATAAAAAAATGGTGTTGGATTTAAAAGAAGGGAATAAAGTCATCACCTCTGGCGGATTTTACGCGACCGTGGTCAACATCGGCGACACCAGCGTGGAAGTGAAATTGGCCGACAACGTGAAAGTTAAGATTTTAAAAAGCGCCATCTCCGAAGTGCTGGGAAGCGGAGAGATCGCTTCAACCGCTAACGGCTCCAAAAACGGAAAATAAGTTTTCATGTCCAAGTCTACCTGGAAGGCCCTCGCCATTGCAGTTCCCGTCGTATTAGCGCTGTATCTACTCTATCCAACTATCGCGTGGTACTCGCTGCCGGCGCAGGATCGCGCCGCGCGAGAACTTGAAAGAGACCCCATACTTTCAAAAGTAGTGAACCTCGGGCTCGATTTGCGCGGCGGATCACACCTTGTTTTAGAACTCCAAACCGACTTAATTAAGGAAGCAGAC
>JANLTE010000391.1:0-10181 GCA_031362785.1 Elusimicrobiota bacterium | reverse complement strand
AAAAAAATTGCCAACAGGAAACTGCATTTTGAACGAATCATCGTTCCATCCTCATAAAAGCAGCCGACCTGATTGAAGGTCGGCCACTTTTAATTGTTACGGCTTGAGCCGATTATTTCAGCATGATGTTATCGACGGCCAGCATTCCTTTGCCGCCCTTATCGCGGCTGACCGCGAGCCAAATTCCTTTGATGTACTGCATGTTCAAGTCCTTGTCTCCGCCGTAGAGGTAGGTCAGTTCGGAAACTGGAATCCGAATTTCCTGCCATTCTCCGGGCTTGGCGATGCTTTCATATTTTTTGCCGAAGTTGGAATCGTCCTTGTCGGCGACTTTCACTTCGAGGATATTTTTATCGCCGGTCCAGCGGATCCAGAAAGTCAGAACGCTCTGCGGAGTGAATTCCATGGGCACCATCTTATACATCTGAACCCAGTTGGCGTTTCCGAGATCAAAATTCAAAAGAACGGCGTCCTTGTCCTTGCCCGGTATGACGCTTAAGCTTTGCATGGCGCCCAAGTCACCCTCGGACTTCCAACCCATAACGGTATCGCAGGAATCAACGACCCCTTCTTTAATGAACTTTTTTCCGGATGGAATGAGTTTCAACTCATCGATCAGGACGGTTCCGGCGCCGCCTTCCACCTGGCTCACGGCGAAACTGATCTGCTTAACAAACCCGAGCTTTGAATCGCCGCCCCACCAATAGGAAAGATCCACGAGATCGATGGTGACCAACTGCCAATCCAAGGTTTTTGTCGGAAGTTTATATCCGTAATTGGTTCCGTCCTCATCGATCAATTTGACTTCCAGGTTATTGGTTTTCCCCGCGCACTTGAGCCAAAACTGAAGCGCTTTGCCATTATATCCCGCCATGGGAATTTCTTTAACGAGTGAAACCCACTGTTTCGTGTCTTTCAAATCGTATTCCAGGTAAAGCCCTTTGCCGGTTTTTCCCTCAACGTGGCTGGATCGGAGAGTCGCGCCCTCGCCCGTGGAAGGGGCCCAGTCGTTGGCTTCAAAATCGTCCAGCATGGCCCCCAACGATGCTTGAGGAGCGGCGACAGACCCCGCCATCGATGAAGCGCTTTTCATGGCTTTCGGAGCCATATTATAAGGTTTGCTTTCATACGCAAAAGCTCCCACCGCGCAAAAGACGAGACTCGATACCAGGCAAAAATTTCCCGCTCGTTTTCTGTTCATGCTCATTGTACCTCCGTGATTCTATGATGTTTAATTTTCAATGGAACGATTTGTGCCGACCGTCTCGGCAACTGAAAATTCTTCGTGAATACGCTTTTGGGGTCGAAAGATAAACGCAGGGTAACCTTTCCTTTCTTCGGAGCGTCGTGATAGTTAAAAAGAAAGAGAAATCCATTGTTTTCCCCCAGCCTTGCCACCGCATGAACATCCCAAGGCGAGACATCAATCTGGCGGGAAATTCCCAGCTCTTTCATCCACCCGCCCACTGTCTGCACTTGAAAATCGAACACATGCGACAGCGGAAACCCGTAAACCAGACACTGTCCCTTCCCGATAGATTTTACCAAAGTACAGGGCTTTCCGCCATAGGTCGCGGCCAGGGTCTTGAACGAGCCGCCCTCAAAAGTCTGAATGGGAAACTCCACGGAACACTCGATCTTATTCCACAGAACCATCTCTTTTTCGGTCTGTTCTCTCACTTGCACGCCTAATGCGTCTGCCAGGATCTCGCATTTTTTACCCATGCAGTCGTTAACGGGGATTTTAGGACCAAGGAAGAGTTTCCCCCCGCCTCGCGCGTAATCGGCGAGCTTGCTTTGAGTTTGAGCGTCCATGAAATCCAGAGAGAACACGCAGAGGCTTTTATGTTTGGACAGATCTTCGGGACTGTTCTGGATTAAATCCGTCACGGAAAAGTTGTAGCCCGCGAGTTGGAGGAGCCGCGCGAAGCCGTCGAAGAAAAAATTCGTCCGGTACGATTCGAGGTTTGCAGTCCAGGCCCCGCTGTAATACTCGGTCGCATAGTAAGGGAGGTAGAACCCAAGCGCGGTGTCGGTGAGCTTTTGCGCGCCCGCCAGATCTTTCCCGAATTTTTTAACGAAGCGTCCCCAATCCTGAAGCGGGGCGAAATGTTCTTTTTCGGAGCCGTCCAGGGAAACGGGCGCCTGCCAGTCGTGATAGGTTCCGAACGCGCCCATGCCGGGCAGATTTTCTCCGCTCGAGAACATATAGCAGTTGACGCCGTTTAAACCGTGCGCGGCGGAAGTTTTAATGTTCAAGTCCACATCCGAGGGGTAAAGCCGGGGCCGGTCGCGCAGGATCCCGGTCTGGAGCTCGGCGCAGACGACGGGCGCCCTGGGAACGGAAACTTTTCTCAGCGTTTCGCTGGCAATCACTAAATCCTTCAGATCGCCGGAATCGGACGAGGCGGCCCGAGCGCCAAAATTGTTGGCGAGCGGCACATTGGCGGTCATGCGCACCATTTCGGTCGTGATGCTGATGTCGTGAAAATTTTCGAAGTCGAGCCGCCGCATCTGATAAGCGCCGCCGAACACCGTGGCGGGCGAATAGGAAGAGAAGTCCCGGTAAAGCGAGGTGGTCATGGGGCTGAAGTTCCCGCGGCCGCGCACATCGTAGTCGTAAAATTGCGGGATGTTGGCCGAAAGGGGAACATCGATCCCGTACTGTTTGGCCCATCCGTACAAGCTGTAAAAGTAGAGGGCGTAATACCGCCTGAAGAAAAGCGCCCAATCGAAAAAAATCCCGAGGTTTTTTGAGTCCACATCTCCCGAGGGCTGAACCACCTCGCTGAAATTTTTGTAACTCTTCCCGTAACCCTCATTCAAGGTCTCGATGTTTTTATATTTCGCATCAAGAAACCTGCGGTACAAATCCGTCACGAACGGACTTTGATCGGCCGCCTTGTGCAGCCAGTGGATCATGCCGATCTCGTTGCAAAGCTGGACCATCACGATGTTGCCCTCTTGATGCACCTGCTGTTTCGAAATGATCGGGAGCAATTGATCGTACCAGCGTTTCACATATTTTAAAAATGTTGGACTCAGAAAAGACAAGAGCATCGCGTGGGGCAGGTTGTTGACGCCCGAGCGCTGGACGAACACTTCGGGGTTATTCTTCAAAAGCCAAGTGGGAATTCCTTCGTTCACGAGCTCCGCGTTCGATATCGGGCCCACGCGCGCCGAAATGTAAAGGCCTGATTTTTTTACGAGCTCGATGAACCCGACTAAATCCCTCTGAGGGTGCGTTTCGCCGGTGAAATCGAACTTCCCCTCTTCGTACTCATGCCAGATCCAGGGGATGTAAAAGCTGATGGTGTTTAGTCCCGCTTTCTTCGCCTTTTCAATGTGCGTTTTCCAAAGCTTTTTGGGCATCCGGAAATAATGAATTTCGCCCGAGTACAGGAAGAAGGGCTCCCCGTCCAAAAGGAACTGACCGTCATTCATTTTAATGGAATGTTTCATGATGTTTCCCGAGGCGACAGAAAACTTACTCTTTGAGGCCGGTGCTGGCGATCCCCTGAATAACATACTTCTGTGCGAATACAAAAATAACGATGATGGGGATGACCACGACCACGGCGCCCGCCATGAGGAGTCCGAACTTGGTCGCGTATTGGCCGTTCAAGTTGGCGAGCGCCACCGGCAGAGTGTAGCGGTCCTCGCCCACCATGACGATGAGCGGCCACAGGAAATCGTTCCAGGAACCCATGAAGGTGAAGATCCCGAGCGTGGCGAGCACGGGCTTACAGAGCGGGAGGACGACGTTCCAGTAAATTCTAAAGTCGGAACAGCCATCGATGCGGGACGCCTCGATGAGGTCGTCAGGAATCGTCATCATGAACTGCCTCACCAGAAATATCCCGAATATGCTGACCGAACCGGGTAAGATGAGCCCCCAATATGAATTTAAAAATCCAAGTTTCTTCAAAAACAGAAAAACGGGGATCATGGTGATTTGCCCGGGGATCATAACGGTGGCCATGAGGAGGGTGAAAATTTTATCGCGGCCCAAAAACTTCAGTTTCGCGAAAGCGAAACCCGACAGCGTGGCCAAAAACAGCTGGCAGGCGGTGGTCGTGACCGATACGATGAGACTGTTCTTAAAGTGGAGGAGGAAATCGACGTCTCGGAAGAGCTGACGATACCACTCCATCGTTGGATTTCTTGGAATCCATTGAGGCGGGTAGGTGAAAATGCCGCCGCCCGGTTTAAAGGAAGTGGACAGCATCCAGACAAACGGTGTGACCGTCGCCACGAGCCCGACTAGCAAAATGAGGTGAACCATCAGCCTTTCCAGGGATCTAACAACTTTATAGTCGGCCATCATCCCACCCGGAAACCGCTTCTTTTAAATTTCATTTGTACGAAAGTGAACATGAATATAATTCCGAAGAGGATATAAGCGATGGCGGAAGCGTAGCCCAGCTCAAAAAATTTGAACCCCTGGTTATACATGTAGAGCACGATGGAGATTGTGGAGTTCAGCGGTCCGCCCTTGGTCATGACATAGGGTTCCGCGAAAAACTGCAGGTAGCCGATGGTGCTCATGATGACCACGAACACCATGGTGGTGCGAAGACCCGGCAAAGTCACATGTAAAAACATCTGCCAGGCGTTGGCTCCGTCGATGCGGGCTGACTCGTATAGAGCTTCAGGGATGCTCTGGAGCCCGGCAAGGAATATGACCATGTTATATCCAAAATTTTTCCACGCGGCCATTAGAATTAATGATGCCAGGGAGGTGCGAGGATCCGACAACCAATTAAACTCCGGCATCGATATGCTTTTTAAAAGATAATTGAGAAGACCATACTCGGGGTTATAAATCCAGCGCCAGAGGACCGCGACCGCGACGATGGTCGTTACCACTGGCAAGAAATAGGCAGTGCGGAAGAAGGTCTTAAAACGGACGAATTTTTCGTTCAGCACGGTGGCGCACAGCAGGGAAATAATAACGGTAAAGGGTACGCCGGCGCCCGTAAAAAACAGCGTGTTCCAAAGCGATTTCCAGAATATAACGTCATGCAAAACCCTGGAATAATTATTGAGGCCAACGAATTTCACGCTGGAGCGGTCGGCAAGTCCATAAATGTTCCAATCGGTCAAGCTGATTAAGAATGACAGGACTACGGGGACGAAAAGAAACAAAGCTAAGATCACGATCGCCGGAGTAATGAATAGATAACCCGGAACGGATTTTCTTAAATTCGCCATGAGCTGGCTGGACGCCTCAGGGCGCTCCTGTCTGCGGTTTTCACGCTTATTTTTTTTCGGCTTTAAAACTTTCGCCCATAGAACGCTCAGGAAAACGACGCCTGATAAAACGGCTAGCACGTATTTCAAAAACAAAGAGAAGGAAATGCCGCCTTGTTTATGTTTCGTGAGCGCGCCATTGACTTCAGCGTCCAACGCGGCCAGTGTCTCGGAGATACTGCTGCTGCCATCGCCGCTTTTCAGAATGACGGCCTCCATGCGGTTATTAATGAAATTGGCTATCTGCTCCCATTCCGGCACGGTGGGCGGCGCCTGAGTGTCTTCCATCTGCGCGCCGAAAACGTTCAACATGGCATGACCCTCAAGGACCGGATCTTTCCAGGCCTCTTTAACCGCGGGTAGACTTTTCAAAAGCTTGTGCCACTCGAGCTGAGTTTCTGTCCGGCTCATGAATTCAATAAATTTCCACGCCAAATCTTTATGGGATGACCCCTTATACATAACGAGGTTGCATCCGCCCACGAACGAAGTGCGTTTCTTCTTGGCGGGCATGACGGCCACGCCCCACTTTCCATCCAGCTCGGGAAGCTCTTTAGCCACTAACTCCACCATCCAGGGGCCCGAAATGAACATGGGATAAAATCCCGACTTAAACGCCTGAAAAATGTCCATGTCGGCAGCGCGGCCTGAAGGCGTCAGATTTTCCTGAAAAAAGCTCGCGTAGAACTTCAGCGCTTCGGCATATTCGGGACTGGAAGGATGGAACACGTCTCCGCCGTTTTGCCAGACGAAAGGAAGTAAAACGCCCCAGTCGCGCACGGGCAGAGTAATTCCATAGCGATCAATCTTACCGTCCTTATTGGTGTCTTGGATTAGGAGCTTAGAGACTTGCTTCAACTCATCCCAGGTTTGAGGCGCGCGATTAAAGCCAACTTCAGAGAGAAGGTCTTTCCTATAAAAAAGGACCCGTGTATCGACATACCACGGCACTCCAAAAACCTGGTTGTTCACGACGTTCGTGTTCCAGGAACCTTCGAAAAACTTTTCTTTCTTGACGGTGTTGGACTTCTCGATGTAGGGTTCGAGCGGCTCCAGCGTTTTGAGCGTGGCGAACTCGGCCATCCAGGTCGTGCCCATCTGGCTGACGTCCGGCGGTAAATCACCGACCACGGCGGTCAAAAGCTTCTCGTGAGCCGCGTCCCAGGGAACCGCCTGGGTAACGACTTTAACGCCAGGGTTTTCGGCTTCGAACTTGCGCGCCATGACCGCGATGCGCAGACCTTCTTCGCCCATGGCCCAGACATTTAACACTCTTGTTGAGGACGCGTTCAGGAGGGGATTATTGAAGGAAAGAAAAACTACAGCGCCCGAAACGAATGGGGCGCAGCGGCGGAAGAATATTGAAAATTTAGAAGTTAAATTCAATTTTTGTTCTGACGAAGTTATCGTCAAATGGAGAACCTTGCGGTTCAAATGATTTCACGCCAAAATGCGTGGTTTTGAATTCCCCCAGCAACTTCAAATTGGTCGAAGCGAAATATTCCAGTTTCCCGTATAGCCCTTCGTTCACGAACTGAAGGCCCGTCGCGGGGTGATGGATGTCTTCCCTGCGGGGCTTCAGGAAAAGCGCGATCTTAGGATTCAGCTGAGCCCGAATATAAATCTCGCTGACATAAGTCTGCTCGTTCTTGTTATAGATCGTATCCGTCCGGTTGCTGGTGAACAGATACGTTTCCCTGCGAATTTCCTGATTAAACGCCACGTCCAAGCGATCGAACCCATAGTAACCGATGGCCCAATTGGCGCGGTTTCGATAGTAATCGCTGTTGGAATTGCGCCTCATCGCATCATATTCTACTGAGCCGAGCAAGCCCTTCCAGGACTGTACGAGCCGCGCGTTATGCCCGCGTTGATCGCTCTCAAGGTCATCAAAATTGATGGGGTTTTGGCGGTAGCGCGGCTTGAAATGAGTGTCGACCGAACGGTATTCGTAGTTCAGTTTTAATCCCGGGATGAGGATCGAATCGAATCCGACGCGGCCCCTGGCCATGGTGCCGTTCACCACAATCGGCGGGTCCAAACGGTTCAAGAATACGGGAGCGAAGGGATCGGTGCGATCGGCCGTTGATTGTTGAGTATATTTATCGTACCCGAACGTCCCGCCTAACAGAACCCTGTTATCAAAAAAATTGCGCTCCAAGTCATGGGTGTAGACCCAATCATCTTGCACTTCTTCCAGCTGAAGTTCCGTGGACGGCCGGAGCGTCGTCCCGGATACGCTGGCTGAGTTCGTAATTTTGGCCGTCTCGCGGTAGTACACCATCATGCCCGTGTAACGAAAATCCTGCCAGTAGGATTTGACTCGGGAACCCGTCGTGAAAGAATCGAACCGGTGCTTCAGCGCAAAAACGTGGTAGTTCAGCGCGCCCGCATCGCCTTCCAGGCTCAACCCCTTGAACCCAAAAACTGGAGCGAAAACGAAAGGCGAATAGTCCACGAATTGGTTGCCGAGGGTAATCTGGGTGATGTTCGGATGGATGTTGTTGGCGAATCCCTGCAGGTTCACCATCTGGACTGCGGGAAAAATACTGACCGCGGTCGAACCGGTGTTGGTGGATTCAGAAGCGCTGTAGCGGGAAGTTTCGCCAAACTCCTTTCCTTCGGAGGACAGCTCCATCCGCACGCTATAGTTATTAAACTTTCCGTTGGTAATCACCTTGCCGAGCTGGGTCACGGTGCTTTTCTGCTCCGGCGCATTCAAAAATTCAGTTAAGAGCTGGCCGTTAAACTCGATGTTTCCGATCCTCTGCACGCGGGCCTTTTCCGCCTCGACGATCTTGGGCAGCACTGCCCAGGATACGTTGATTTGATCGCCCACGACATAAAGCTGGTCCACCTGAATTTTCCCGACCGTCACTTTGACGCCGGAAGTCCCCACCGAACCGCCCAGCCCCACCACCATGATCGCGTAGGCCTGAACCTGATCGAGGTCCAAAATACCGTTCTTGTGCGCGACTTTATCCTCCAGCTTAAAATCATTGATCGGCATCACCATCTGTTCCCACCGCGTGGACTTTAAAATCTGAGGATCTTCATAAAGCCACCGCTCCCCATCCGAATCGCGGATGAAAAACCGGAGGATGTTGCCGGACCCGTCGCCCTTAACCCACAGCTTTACTTCCTGCGATCCTCGCCAATCGAGCGTCACTTCGCGCGACTGCCAGAGCGCCGCGACCCACGAACCCCATGGGCGGTTGGTAGCGAGAGTGTACTCCAGCTCCATGGAATAGTCGCCTTCCTTGGCGATCCTGGAAGAAGACAGCTTCAGCGAAGATTCATCGCCTTCATAAACTAAATAGATGTCGGTCTGATTGGTCCGCTCGAACCGGTCGATGACCACTTTGTTGGACAGGTTCGCGCCGATCGCCTGATCTTTTCCTACCTCGTCCGATATTTCGAACTGCAGGTTGTCGAGATACACATGCCCCGCTTCCTGAGCGTCGGAAAAACCAATGTTGATGTTACCCAATGAATCCATGTTTACGCCCGCGAACTCCTTGAGCGGGATGGATACTTTCCTCCAGTCCTTTCCGATCTCGGCGAACTGCGACAGGGGCAGCTTCCTTTCCATATTGGACGTATCTTTAACGCCGATCTCAAACGTTTCCTTTCCGGTCTCACCCTTGATCATGAAGGTCAGGTTCGAATAATCTTTGGAGCTGACGCCGTCCAAGGCAATTCCCCACCCGGTCCACCCGCCCTTCACAATTTTATAGTCGATCGAAAGGACGCGTTTTCGACCCAAACCGTCCTCGGGATTCGAAACTTTGAACTGGCTGCCTTTTTCGTCCTTGAATGAGAAGGGATTTCCAGAGACATCGTCGAAATTGACTAAAACTAAATCGCGGGCAAAGAGCGAGGACGCCAGGAGCGGCGCCAGGATGAAAAAGAGGATCCGATATTTCGTCATTGAATTATTTCTCGCCTAATTTCAGGATCCCCAGCGTATGCCTTTGTGGATCCACGGGGTTTTGGATGAACTGCCAATTCAGTTTAGTTTCTGCTTTTTGTTTTTTCCGGTCGACATCGTGAACCGCCGGAGAAATGCCGAAGGTCCGGTTATCTTCCGGCTTCAGGTTTAAAAACTCCCAGCTGATCGCCGCTTCAACCACATAGCCGCTCTTCGTGACCTTCGCGTTGTATATTATGTCCTGCAAGAAAGGTTCGCGGCCTTGAAACCAGGCCCAGACCTGAGGCCTTTGCCCCGGACCCGTAGGAGCGAAACCGATCTGATAGTCCGCCGTGCTGGACCAAACCAATCCGTCATTCTGAGGATCAATAAAAAGCTCGATCAAGTCGTCCCGATGGATGTCTCTTCCGGAATAAGTGCATATCACATCGTTATCCCGAACTTCCGCGGCAAAAAAAAGGTAGCGTTCGTCCCACTGGAATTTGAACTGGGCGGATAGATCGCGGCGGTTGCGAACCAATCCAAACTCCAGGTTTTTGGGACCGAGAGAAACGCCGGGAATCCCGGACCAATCGGACAAGTTTCCGTCCACGATGACGGACTTGGCGCGGGGCGCGGTGACCGCGGCCTCCGCTTCCGAACCCAACGAGACGAGCTCCTGCTCCTGAGCTTTGGATTTGGCAAAGTAAACATCGTCGATATACATCGCTCCGCTGCTCCGCGTCATCGCGCGGTCAAAAACGAAAATGATTTCCTTTAATTCCTTCAAGTTAAGCGCGGTTGAAAAAGGATCGAGCGCAACATAAAATTTTTGCCACTTGGCCGTGAGCCGGTCGAACGAAATGGACTGAGAGCGTTCCTGATCTTTAAGTTCAAGTTTAAATTTCCGGGAAAACCCCGAGTCTGTGTCCCCGCGGGCGGAAAAAACCAGATACTTATGAGCGGACACGTCTAATTTGTTTAAAATCATGTATACGCCGTTAAAGGCCTGCCCGTG
>JANLTE010000376.1:0-19650 GCA_031362785.1 Elusimicrobiota bacterium | reverse complement strand
GGCCACGTCGCTTCGGGTCAGATCGGCCAGTTCCACGTGTCGAGCGGCGCTATCACGAGCGGAAGGCTTGGCGTCGCTGGAACGCCGACAGGCTTGCTCTTCCTTCGTGACGACTTCACCTGGGCTGCCGCCGGATCGTCGTTGACGTCCGGCGCGGTTGGGTCAGGCATCATCGCTTCTGGGTCCGTGGACGGTTTCTTTGGCCCTTCTCGCAGGATCCAAAGCGGCACGGTCGGCGTGTTCGACTTTGGTTCCGGCGCGGTCATCGCCGGCGCTGTTGGCTCTGGCGCCATCGTTTCAGGCAACGTGGCGAGCGGTCAGCTCGCGAACAACCATTTCGCATCCGGTGCCGAGATCTCGTTTGCCAGGGCCGTTCAGTATGTGGACCTCCCGGCAAAGCAGACGATATCGGGGACGTTAGCGTTCTGGGTCCAGATCATGTCCGGAAGCACCGTCGACTTCTCTAGCGGATTTACCGCCGGAACGAAAAACTACTTTGGCTTGACCATCGACAACGTTCTTTCTGGTGATCTGGCGCGGGTTTACACGTACGGACCTGTGTTCAGCCAAAAGTTTGCCGGAGGCGGGTTTGCCGACAGGGCCGGCCAACCCGTCATCATCGGCTCGGTCGGACAGGTTGAAGCGGCCGGCGCGGACGTTTTCGAGCGCGGGATCGGCGGTTTCATCGTAAACGCCTCCGGGATGTACGTGCAGCCGCACACGATCACGTCAGGAAGTATCGGCGGCAACATGCTCGCTTCTGGGTCGATCGATTTCTTTAAAATAGCAAACGGTGCGATTCTTTCTGGAAGCATCTCGTCAGGCCAGGTCAGTAAGTTTCATATTTCTAGCGGGGCAATAGCTAGCGGGCAGACGGCTTCCGGTTCCATCGTGACATATTCCCTGAAGATCAAGGACTTTGACGGGTTCACTACGTCCGAGATCATCTCAGGGGGCCTGGCCATCCATATTGCTTCGGGCGGCCTTGCCCGTATTGCGATGGCCGGTGTTTCTGGCCGCATGCCGGCGATCGGCGTGGCTGAAGACAACGTGGTGAGTGGCGGCACGATCACCCCTTTCATGTTTGGCCGCGGCTTCTTCCCGTCGGTGGACTTCAGCGGATCGTTCGGAAAGAGCATCTTCGTGGCGCGCAGCGGGCTCCTGACCGGGACCGCGCCGAACCTGTCCGGGCAGGTGCAGCAGCGCCTGGGCGTTGCATTCAACCGTTCAGGTGCGATAATCATCCCTGACCAGTCGACAGTGACTGTGTAAGCTGATCTAAACTGACAGTATGGCGACAAGCCCAATCATTCGTGACGGAGACACGGGCGAGGACAATGCGCGGCCCATCCGGGCTGCGGATGCCGCGTTCGGAAGCGGCTCCGTCGTGTCCGGATCTCTCGCCGACGGCATCGTCTTGAGCGGCCATATCTCAAGCGGCCAGATCGGCAAGCCGCATATCGCGAGCGGTGCGATCGCGAGCGGCCAGCTTGGCGTTACGGGCACGCCGGACGGCACGAAATTCCTGCGCGACGACTTTAGCTGGCAGACGGCCGGCGGAGGTCTGACATCCGGCAACGTACAGAGCGGCCACGTGGCGAGCGGTGCCGTCCAGGGCTTCTTCGGCAGCACGCGCAACATCGCTTCGGGCACGGTCGGCGTGTTTGATCTCGGCAGCGGAGCAGTCGTCGCCGGCACGGTCGGCTCCGGCGCTGTTGTCAGCGGCAACATAGCAAGCGGGCAGATCGGGTCGTTCCATGTCGCTTCTGGCTCGATCACGAGCGGCAGGCTCGGCGTCACGGGCTCGCCGATCGGGACGAACTTCCTGAGAGACGATTTTACGTGGGCGTCTCCAAGCGCGTCTCTGTCGTCAGGATCGGTTGGTTCCGGCGCGATTGCCTCTGGGGCGGTCCAGGGCTTCTTCGGGTCCACACGTCACATTGCGAGCGGCACGCTCGGGGGCACCGACTTTGCAAGCGGTGCCACCATAGATACGGCCAGAACGATCGTGGTGAGCGGAATCCCGGCCGGCATGATCATCTCCGGCGGCCGGCTCGTCACGTATACGTCCGGGCTTGGTCTTGTGGTCGCCCAGCCTGAAAGCGGCATCAATTTTCCAGTGTTCGGGTATGCGCCTCACGACACGGCAAGCGGCGCTCCAACGCTGGTGATCACGCGCGGTCTTTTCCCTGTTGTCAGCGGCAGGGGAGGTTTTAATCCGCTGACGTGGACGCTTCCTGACATCATGAGGCTCAGTAGCGGCGGCCTGTTCAATATTGACGCTCTTACCGTGGTCGGTGGAACCGTCAGTGGAATATGCGTCCCCGTCGGCATGTTCAGCGTCATCAGCGGATATTCGGTGCTGGACCTTGCCCAGCGGGATGCACCGTTCGTGTATCCAGGGCACCTGGCATCCGGAAGCGTCAACTCTGGCACGATTGGGGCCAACTCAATCAACGACGGCAGCATTGCTTCCGGCGCTTTCGTGAAAGGCGGCGCGTGGAGCGTCGGCCAGCCGAATCTGAGCGGCCAGCTTAACGCCATTATTGCCGGTGAGCATATTCTGGGGGTCAGCGGTACGGCAAGCTGGGGCCGCTTGTTTGCCATTTCGACGTCCGGATATGCCGTTCTTGCCTGCAACGGTCTTTCTGGTCGCATGCCGGCGGTTGGCGTTGCTCTAGGGCCCGTTGGGACTGGGGCCGGCGAAAGCGGTGCGATCCTTTCTGGTCTATCGTTCCGGTACGTCCTGGCTGGAAGACTTGATCAGGTGCAGATACTCGGAGACCCTTTTTTCGGTCAAACGTCAACCCTGAGCGGCATGGAAGGGAGGGTCGTTTTTACAGGTCAAAGCGGCGGGATGAGGACCGACATCATTTCAGGGTCAATAAGCCAGGCTGTCGGCGTGGTCTTCCAGAGGAGTGGCCAGCGCGGGGTGTACCTAAATCCAATCCCGCAGACCTCCGGGTGGATCGGCTTTGGCCAGCTTGCATCTGGGTCTGTCGCCAACGCGAACATTGCTTCCGGGGCTGTCGTGGGTCAGGCTGGCGGCGGTTTTTCAATTGCTTCAGGAACGATCGGAACTTCTGACCTCGGAAACAACGTCGTGACGTCGGCAAATCTTGGCAGCGGCCAGGTCAGTACCGTAAAACTTGCCTCAGGAACTCCCGCCTGGGGTATTGTGAACCTGTACACGACGGCTGAGCTCATTTCCGGGCTCAAGGCCGTTGCTATTGCTTCGGGCACGGGAGGCACGATCGTGCGCGCGGAACGCCAGTCAGGATTCAGGCTGCCCGCGATCGGAGTGACCAGGTCCGGGGCGGCCAGCGGAACGGCTTGCGAAGTGGTGGTGTACGGCACCGTGCTCGAGAACGTCAGCGGCATGATCCCGTCCGGCTTTGCCGGTCAAACGTTGTTCGTGGGTTCTGGCGGGCTGATTGTCAGCAAGTCTGGATTCATGGACGGCGCTTCTTCAGGAGCCCCCACGCTGTCCGGCAGCGCTGTTCAGATGATCGGGATCGCCATTTCAGGCGGCTTGATCGTGGCTCCGGAGCTGCGTCCCCAAAGCGGACTCGTGACGGCAGCCGGGCAGGGCACGTTCTAAGGGGCCTTTATGGCGACGAGCCCCATCATCCGGGATATCGACAGCGGCGACGATAACTCGCGCCCGTTCCGCGCTGCCGACTCGGCTTTAAGCAGCGGCGCGATCGTTTCTGGATCTCTCTCAGACGGCGTCATCTTTTCAGGCCACGTCTCCAGCGGTCAGGTCGGAAAACCTCACGTAGCCAGTGGCGCGATCGCCAGCGGCCAGCTTGGCGTTACGGGCACGCCTGACGCGACCAAGTTCCTTCGTGACGACTTCACCTGGGCTGCAGCCGGCCCCGTTCTGGTATCCGGATCGATCCAAAGCGGCCACGTGGCGAGCGGTGCCGTCCAGGGCTTTTTCGGCAGCACCAGGAATATAGCGAGCGGCACGGTCGGCGTCTTCGATCTGGGCAGCGGCGCTGTGATCGCCGGCACGGTGGGTTCAGGCGCGGTCGTCAGCGGAAACATCGCGAGTGGCCAGGTCGGCCAGTTCCACGTGTCGAGCGGGGCAATCACGAGCGGCCGGCTTGGTGCCTCAAACACGCCTGACGGATCTAAATTCTTGCGCGACGACTTTAGCTGGGTGGCCATCCCGATCGTGATCAACTCCGGCGACGTAGGATCCGGCAAGGTAGCTTCAGGGGCCGTCCAGGGCTTCTTCGGGTCCACACGTCACATTGCGAGCGGCACGCTCGGCAATGCGGTCGTCAGTGGATTCGACTTTGCCAGCGGAGCCACCATCGACGTGACCAAGTCGCTGCTTGGTGGCAAGGGCATCATGGTTACCTCTGCCACGTTTGGGTACGCACTTGTCCCGACTTACTCAGGGCTTGACCCGGTAGGGGTCTCAGAAATAATTGCCGCCGACAATAACCCAAGTCTTTCTGTTTTTGGTGTTGCCGGTGGAAATGACAATGATCTTGGGTCCTTCTCCGTCGTCGGCAGTGGCGGTGCCGGGCCAAGGCAGACCGTGTTTGGCATGTCCATGGAGTCTGTCGGATCCGGCAGCGTTGTTCCTGTCATGGTCGAGGGGTTCATCCCGCTGTCGTCCGGGGCCGGCGTGGACGGCGGCCCCGCCATCTTGAAGATTGACCCGGCCATTTCTAAGTTTGTTTCAAGCGGATTTTATGCGCTAGGTTCTATTATTAATATTCCTTATGGCCTTGCCTTGTCTGGGTTTAACGGAGGTTTTTATTTGTCTCAGGGGCGGGCACTTCCGTTGTTCGTTGGTGCGGCAGTGATGCAAGACGCCATAAGACAGTGGTTGTCTTCGGGTTCGGCGACGTCTGGGGCTGTCGGCGAAGGTGCTTTCTACGGAAACTCGATGATCGGTGGTACGTTAGGCCCGGATCTAAGCTCGCTGGGTGTCAACGTTACGGATGCCTGGCGGATCGGGCAGGCTGAAAACGAAGGCGGGCCTGCTTCAGGCGCGCTCGTCACGGGCACCAGCGGTTTGCTGGGACGCGACGTCAGCGGATACTGGGGAAGCGGCATCGGAGTCGCCTTCGGGCTTTCGATCTCTGGAGGCCTCGCCTACCAGTCTTTGAATCTTTCTTTCTCCGGCATGCCGGCAGTCGGCGTTGCTGTCGAAAATACGAGCGGGTTGATCGGCGGAACAACCTCGTTCACCCACTACCTGCGCGGCAAGCTCGACATGGCGGCCGCTCTTGGTGACGACTGGACGAGCGGATTCGTGCCGACTCTTTCGGGGGCGTACGGCCAGGTCGTGTTCGTGGGTCGCAGCGGTGGTTTTACTTCGACGCCTGGTTCTGGCGCCTACAGGCAGGCTGCCGGCGTGGCTTGGGCAAGGTCAGGGCAAGAAGGTATCTTCCTGAACTTCGTCCCTCAATCGAGCGGCGGATGGATTACAGGTGAGCAGCTCGTGTCCGGGCTGGTCATGAACAATATTTTGGCGTCTGGTTCTGTTCAGGGCTCTGTCGTCACCCTCCGTAAAATTAACTCAGGCACAGTTGGTACTCAAGATATAGCCAGCGGAGGCGTCCGATCCGGCAACATCGCCAGCGGCATAGTCAGCAGAAACCACCTTTCAAGCGGCACTCCTTTTTACGGTATTGTGAACCTGTACACCACCGCCGAAGCGATCTCCGGCATCAAAGCCGTGGCTCTGGCTTCCGGCACGGGCGGCACGATCGTGCGTGCCGAGCGCCAGAGCGGTCTGCGCCTGCCGGCGATCGGGGTGACCATCTCAGGTGCGGTCAGCGGACAGCCTTGTAACGTGGTGGTTTACGGTGCTGTGACACGTTCTGAAAGCGGCATGACGACGTCCGGATTCCATGGCCGGCTGCTCTACGTAGGATCCGGCGGGTTCCTGGTCAATCGTTCCGGGTTTATGGTCGGCGCGGCTTCCGGGGCACCGTTCCTGTCCGGCAGCGCTGTCCAGGCGATAGGCATCAAGATCTCAGGCGGCGTGCTGGTGAACTGTCTCAACTACGGCGGTCTGCGTCCCACCAGCGGGCTGATCCAGGCCGCCGGCGTCGCGCCACCGTTCTAAGCGCGCAGCGTGGCGCCCCTGGGTGTGGTATTATTCTTGCGTGGTTCAATCCAAGTTAATCCTGCTTCTGGCTGTCGCCCTGGTGCTGCCGGCCTGCGAGGATGACGGCGAGCACGACAGGGACTACCGGCGGGCCGACAAGACGCCGTCAGGGTTCCACGTCCAGTTTGATGATCAAGGCACGCTATCGACCGGCCTTATGACCAAGGCCAAGGTCTACGCTCTGTTTGACAAGGCTTTCGTCGAGGCCGGCGACATCTTCGAAGTGAAGAACGGCGTCCCCTTGCAGAGCTTCCTGGCGGCCCCGCACGATCAAAGGCTTGTATTTCGGATCGTCGATCACTGGCACTACTATTCCGTCCACAATGGCTGGGTATCAGGGGAGCATTACGGCGAGGGCACCCTCCTGCTGTCCTTCTGGGCGCAGAGGCTCAAGCCGCTCGGAGCCGTCGCGAACCCCTGGACGCTCTGGACGAACGGCACCGGGCAGACCTATTACGGTGACCTGCCTGGCGGCGCGGGTTTTCGGGACATCATCATCCACGAGATGGGACACGTTTTTTTCGGTCCTTCTTTCGGGCATTGACCGATTTCGTTTGCTAAACCCTGTACCCTTGGTATACTCCCCTCGTCATTTGAGGGGGACTCATGCCCGGAGCCTGGGAACTCGCAAGACCCGCAGTTCTGCCCGTCATTCTTACCCGAGAAACGGTGGCGACCGCCTGGGCGGCGAGTTACCGCCGGATCCAGCTTCCACCGGGAAGCCACGAGCCGGTCTTCCTGTCGGGGATGCCGTTTGATCACGCGCGCAACCGCGGGGCCGAACTCGCCCTCGAAGGCGGCTTCCGCTGGCTCTTTTTCATCGATGACGACGTCATCATGCCGCCTGAGGCGTGCCTTAGGCTGCTTGAGCACAACCTGCCGATCGTGAGTGGTCTCTACTACAGACGCAACCTGCCGATCGCGCCTGTCGCGATCCGTCTGGGCGTGGACCCGCAGGGCCAGCAGGTGTCCAACTGGGTCACCGAGTTCCAGGACAACTCGCTTTTCGAATGCGATCTGGTCGGCGCGGGCTGCCTGCTCATCAACACCGACGTTTTTAGGAAGATGCCTCCGCCGTGGTTTGAATGGCTCTGCGACCGAAAAGACCTCGCCAAGGGAGAGCAGTTCAGCGAGGATTTCAGCTTCTGCCGCAAGGCCAAGCGCGATCACGGGTACAAGATCGTGGTCGACACCCGCGTCAAGTGCCAGCATGCCGGGTACGGCAAGGCCGGGTTCCACTGCACGTATGATCCCCTTACGGTGGGCGCCTAATGAAGATCGCCGTAATTTCCACAACCTTGATGAGGCTACCTCCCCCCGGCTACTCAGGCTTGGAAATGTTAGCCTACCAGCACGCCGAAGGGTTGGCCAAGCTCGGGCATAAGATCCTTCTGGTCGCTCCTATCGGGTCGACCGTGCCCGAAGGCTGCGAACTGCACGGAACAACCCTTGGCGAAGGCGAGCAGCAGGCTTACAGCGGCTACTGGCAGCGCCTGCCGGAATGCGATGTAATCTTGGACCATTCTTGGAATAAATGGAGCTACATCCTAAAAGCCGAAGGCAAGCTGAAAGCTCCAGTGCTCGGCGTGATGCACGCTCCTGCCGAGACCATGTTCATGAGCCCGCCCCCGGTGCCCAAGCCGTGCCTGGTCGCCATCTCGAAAGACCAGAGCGGAGCGATCGCCGGCCACCTGGGCATCTACTCGAGGGTGGCCTATAACGGCGTCGATCTGGACTTCTATAAGAGCCCTAAAGACCAGAAGCGGACGGATCGATACTTGTTCCTTGGTCGGATGTCGAAACTCAAAGGCCCGCATATTGCCGCCTCCGTCGCAAGGAGTTGCGGCGTCAACATCGATCTTGTCGGAGACGACACGCTTGTGGAGAGCCCTGAATACGTGGCCCAGGTGAAGGCGCTTGTGACGGGCTCCCAGGTCGTCTACCACGGCGGGAAGGCACGCGGTGAATGCGTCACGTTCTTCTCGACCGCCAAGGCCATGCTGCACTGCAATGCCGTCTTCCGGGAGCCTTTCGGCTTGTCGCCGGTCGAGGCACAGTCTTGCGGAACTCCGGTGATCGCCTGGGATCACGGGGCCATGCGCGAAACGATCAACCACGGAAAAACAGGCTTCCTGGTCCGGACCATGGAGGAGATGGAGGACCTCGTCAAGACCGACGCGGTGTCGAGCCTGTCCCGCGGCGCCTGCCGGGCCTGGGCCGAGCAGTTCTCCGTGGCCAACATGGTCAAGCGCTACGACGCGCTCTGCAAGGAAGCCGTCGAAACGGGGGGCTGGTGACGCACCCCTTCACGTACGAGTATTTCAACGGCGGCCACGCGCAGGCCGGAGGCTACGCATTTTACCGCGACTTCTTCAGGAGCGCGACGATCACGGACGACGTCGACCGCAACAAGATGAAGAGTGTTCTGGAGATCGGCTGCGGCCGCGGGTACATCCTGAGGAAGCTAGAAGCCAGAGGCATTCGGACGGTTGGTCTCGACATCTCTGAATACTGCTTCCTGACCCGGGCCAGCCGGAACGTGCGGATCTACGACATCCGGGACACGCCCTGGCCGTTCAAGGACCAGGAGTTCGACCTGTGCCTGTCGGTGGACGTGATGGACATGCTGTCCGCCGACGAACTCGACAGGGTTGTTTCAGAAGTCAGGCGCGTGTCGAAATTCAGCGGCCACACCATTCGTTTTGCCGTCCCTGATCCGCTCCTGCACATGGGCAGGAAGACAAACCTCACCCTGGAGGAGTGGCGCTCGATCCTCGGTAAAGGCGTCGTCGACACATCTGTTTACGAGGCTGGAGCGCTCATCCACGACTACAACACAGGCGTCGTCAAGATGAATCTCGGGTGCGGGGCAAACATGTTCCGCAGCGGGTGGATGAATGCGGACATCATCGACCATGCAACGCTTGCCAAAAGCGAGCTCTACAGGTTCCAGAATGGTGACGTCCGCGGCGAGTGGGCGTCCAGGGCGGACGGCACGACGGCGGTCTGCATGCTCAACGTTCTGCACGAACTGGATCTGGACGAGATATTCCGCCTCTTCGACCAGCTCTGGAGGGTCATGATGGCCGGGGCCATTCTAAGGGTGTCTGTGCCGGATCCGGAGAAGGTCACCGAGCTCTTCGCGTCGGGCAGGATCCGGCACATCCTGCCGGAGCCTATGAAAGGCGCGTCCCTGGCATCCTCCCTGGAGTTCTTCTGTCGCGGGAAGTCACCCTGGACCCGGCGGCATCTCGTGGCCGCCCTCGAGGCGAAGAAGTTCGGCAAGGTGCTGGCAACCTCGCCGTTTGAAAGCCAGTCCGAATTCGTATCAAAAGTCGCCGTCGAGGGCAGCCCGGAAACTTCGGCCACGGTAGAATGCCGGAAGCTCACCCTCTAAACGTGAAAACGGTTCAACTCGTCCAGGTCAACCATGCCTACGGAAGGAATGCCTTCCTGCCGTACTCTGCCGGCATGGTCCAGGCGTCCGCACAAGCGGTTCCGGAGGTCGCGGCGGCCTACACCTTCCTGCCGATCGTCCACGAGAGGACCGACGTCCTGGCCCTGGCCAGGAGCCTGCCGCGCCTCGACGTGCTTGGTTTGAGCTGCTACATCTGGAACTGGGAATGGAGCCTCGCCTTCGCGCGCGCCGTCCGGTCGGTCAACCGCGCCTGCCTGATCGTGATGGGTGGCCCGCAGGTGCCTCACAAGGGGCACGTTGAGGAAGCCGACCTGCTCGTCCACTTCGAAGGTGAGCAGGCGTTCTCCCGAATACTGAGGGAAGCTCTGTCCGCGCTGCCGAACTACTCCGGTATCCCGGGCGTGTCGTCGGCAGCCTGGAGCGGGCCGCCTGCAGAACGCCTGAAGGATCTCGACGCCCTGCCGTCGCCGTACCTGACGGGCGTGTTCGACGGTATCTTAAAGGATGACCGCTACGACTTCCATGCAACCCAGGAAACCCACCGGGGCTGCGGATACGAATGCTCGTTCTGCGATTGGGGCTCCAGCGTCTTCACGAAGGTGCGTCGTTTTGGGAAAAAACGCATTGAGGATGATCTGGCGTGGTGCTCGAGAGTTAGGATCGACCTCTTGTACAACGCCGACGCCAACTTTGGCCTGTTCAAGGGCGACATCGAAACAGCCTCCTTCATGGCAGGCTTAAAAAAAGATAGCGGCTATCCAAGAAAGTTCCGCGCGGCCTACGCGAAGAACTCCGGGGACACCGTGTTCGAGGTGGCTAAGATCCTGCACGAGTCCGGCATGAATAAGGGCGTCACTCTCAGTTTTCAGTCCATGGACGACGGCGTTCTTGAAATCGTCAAGCGCAAGAACATCAAGGTGACTGATTTCAGGAGCACGATGGCCCGGTATTCCGGTCATGGCATCGCCACGTATTCTGAGATCATCCTGGGGCTGCCTGGGGAGACGTACGGAAGCTTTGCTGACGGCCTGGCAACCCTGCTCGACGCCGGACAGCACGACTCGATCAACGTGTACCCCTGCATCATGCTTAAGAACTCAGAGCTGAGCGATCCTGCGTACGTGGCGCTTCATGGGCTCAAAAGCGTGGAAAGCCCCATGCCCATGTTCCACGCCGTGCCGTCGACCGATCCGCATCCTGAGCAGTACGACCTGGTGGTCGAAACGAAGACGATGCCGCCGGACGACTGGATGAAGGCGCAGATGTTTTCGTGGGCCGTCCAGACCTTCCATTGCATGGGGCTGTCGAGCGCGCTGGCGATCGTCGCGAAAGAGCTTGGGATCGGCTACCGGCGTTTCTATGAGAGCCTGCTGTCCCTTAAGGACGGGTTGATCGGGGTCGAGATCCTCGTGGCCCGGGAGGCCTACCGAAACCTGAGGGAGGGCGGTCACTGGGAGCAGGTGCTTCCGGAATTCGGCCCGATCAGCTGGTCTCCGGAAGAGGCTTCATTCCTGAGGCTGTCCAGGAATGCGCGCGCTGTCATTGTCGAGATCTTCCGGCACACGGAACCCACCGTTGCTGATCATGGCATTCTTGAGGATGCCGCCCGTTACCAGCAGATGGTGGTCCAGGCTCCCGGCCGGGCGGATTTCTGCTTCGGCAATTTTGAGCACGACATTCATGCGTACGTGACGGCGGTCCGCCTGGGTGATTCCCGGGACCGTGTGATTGTTAAAAAGCCCGTGAGGTACAAGGTTTCCGTAGACCCTGTATACCACGAGAGTGACCTTGAGCGGTTCGCCAAAGAGGTCGTCTGGTACGGCCGGAAAGGCGGCTCCGCCGGTGTGAAGGTGGAATACGATGTTTAAGCGCGGTCCAGGTCCGCTCATCTCGGTCCTGTTCCCGACGCGCGGCCGCGTCGACATGCTGAGGGAGTCCGTGAAGTCGCTTCTGGACACGGCTTCGGATAAAAGCCGGATCGAGGTCCTGTACAAGGTGGATTTCGACGATGAGCCGACCGTCCACGCAGTTCAGGAGCTTTCAAAGCTTGTCCCGACCAAAGTGCTTGTGTCGCCGCGCGGCCGCGGCTACGAAGGACTCCACGACTACATCAACGAACTTTCAAGGCTGGCCACCGGCGACTGGCTCTTTATCTGGAATGACGACGCCCTCATGCTGACACACGGCTGGGACGACATCATTTACGGTGCCGCGCCTTCTCCTAAGATCGGGTTTCTGGGGAACGACGACGTCTGCCTGATGGCGCCCAGGGTCGTCCAAAGGGACATCTCATGGGAGTTTCCGATCCTGCGCAGGAAAGTCGTTGAGATCCTCGGGCACTTCTCGAATTCCTATTCAAGCGATTCCTATATCTACTGGGTGATGTCCCGCCTGAGCGCGGCTGTGTTCATCGAAGGCATGTTGGTCACTCACATCCAGAACGAGATCAACGACACCACAAAGAAAGAGGGTCGCGACGTCTCAAGTAAGTACAGCGACGTGCTCAACAGCGACCAGATGAAAGCCCTCCAGGAAGCTGACCGGAAGACCCTGTCCGAATACCTGAAGGTGAACCCATGAACATCGGCATGGTGGGTCTAGGCAAGCTCGGGCTGCCCGTCGCGGTTTCTTTTGGCCAGGTCCACAAAGTCTTCGGGTACGATCTGAATCCGGCCTTGATGCGGAAGCGCCCGTACGAGCACAAGGAGCTTGGTCCGTCCGGGAACGACGATTTCCAGGCCTACTTCGACAAGGCGGACATCGTGTTTTCCGGCCTCAAGGAAATGGCGGACTCCTGCAGCGTGATCTTCGTGGCTGTCCAGACGCCGCACGAACCCAAGTACGAGGGGATCACCAGGATTCCGAAGACGACGAAGGACTTCGATTACAGGCACCTCAGGAATGCCGTGCAGGATCTTGCCGTCCACCTGGGGCCTCGCCACGTCGTGGTCGTCATTTCGACCTGCCTGCCGGGCACCATGCGCAGGGAGATCGACCCGCTTCTTAAGAAGTGGGGAACCACGCTGGTCTACAATCCTTCGTTCATCGCGATGGGCACCGTGATGAAGGACTTTATGAATCCAGAGTTCGTGCTGCTGGGGTCAAGGTCTGAGGCGTCGAGAGAAACCGTGAAGGCCGTCTACAGCGCGCTTTACGATGCGAAGTTCATGGAGATGTCGATCGAGAGCGCGGAGCTTGCCAAGGTGGCGTACAACACGTTCATCGGGATGAAGATCGTGTTCGCCAACACGGTTATGGAGATCTGCCATAAGGTTGAAGGTTGCGACGCGGACCAGGTGATGGGCGCGATCAAGGCCGCCAAGAACAGGCTGATCTCAACGAAGTACCTGGATCCCGGCATGGGCGACGGAGGAGGCTGCCATCCCAGGGACGGTATCGCGATGAGCCACCTCGCCACGAAGTTGATGCTTTCCCACGACCTGTTCAAGGATCTTATGCTGGCGCGCGAGGACCAGACGGACTGGCTGGCCGATCTCGTCGAGATACACCATGAGATTGCGAACCTGCCCGTCGTGATCCTGGGCAGGGCATTCAAGCCGGAGACCAGGATTACGACTGGCAGCCCGGCCGTCCTGCTGGAGAACCTTCTTTCGGAGCACGACGTCCCGTTCACGTCTTCGGACGAGGTTCCTAAAACGCTCATTAAATCCGTCTTCTTCGTGGCGACAAAACACGACAGCTTCAGGCATGTGAAATTTCCAGAAGGATCCGTCGTCCTGGATCCTCACGGGTACATCGAAGATCAGGCCGGGGTCAAGGTCATCAGGGTCGGGCGGAAGTAAAGGAAATGAATCTCTACCTGACCCAGGATCTGATCGGGCTGCCCACCGGCGGCGGGGCCGTCACGTACCACGAGTACAGGGCGCTGGCCGGTTTCGGGTCCGAGCGCGGCGTGGTCACCCACCCGCTCGATGCCGGTATGGTGGCGCGCGGAGCCACCCCGTTCGAGAGCGACAAAAACTGGCTTAAGCTGATCGGCAGCCAGCCCCTAGGCCTGGTCCACGCTTACGCTGGATGCTTTACGGAGACGATCAAAGCCTGCCTGAAGGCCGGAGCAAAAGTCACGTACACGGCTGCAGCCCACGACATCAATGAAAGCAGGCGCGAATTCAACGATCTCGGGATCCCCTTCAGCTTTCCGCATCTGACCGTGCCCGAAGGCTTCGAGCGCTACGTCGGAGGCTACAAGCTTGCCCACACGGTGATCTGCCCGTCGGAGCTGTCGAAACGGGTCATGGAGTCGTACGGGTGCAAAAACGTGATCGTGATCCCGCATGGATGCCATTTACCAGAAGTCGTTCCGCCGCTGCCGAAACGATTCTGTCTTGGGTACATGGGCCAGGCCGGGCCGGACAAAGGGCTCCGCTATCTGTTCGAAGCCTGGAAGAAGGTGAACCTGAAAGATTCGACCCTGGTGGTGGCCGGGGGCCATATAAACGAAGCTTTCGACCTATGGAAGCGTTTTGGCGGCGGCAACGTGGAGTTCATTGGGTTCGTGCCCAAGCTCGAGGACTTCTATGCAAAAATCAGCGCGTACTGCCAGCCGTCGGTGAGCGAGGGCTTCGGCATGGAAGTTCTCGAAGCGATGGCGCACGGCAGGCGCGTGATCGTTTCGGACGGAGCCGGGGCGGCTGACCTTGTCCGCCGCAGAAGCGGGATTGGAACCTGTTTCCAGAAGCGTGACGTGGACGACCTGGTCGGTCATATTCTTGCCTTGCGTCTTTTGTACCCGTCAATTCCTGATCCTGAAGTGGCTGTTGGTCGTGAGGAAGCAAAGCTCCTGTCGTGGTCAAATGTTCGCGCCATGTATCAGCATCACTGGCGTAGTCTTACGGAGAGTTCTGGCGCATGGTAAGTCAAAAGAAGATTGTTGGCGGAGACAAACTCCTGACCAAGGCGTTTGTCCGGAAGGTGAAACGGCTTCCCGTTGATTCTGATGAAGTGTACGGATCAAACGGTATTTTTACAGGAACGCACAAGTTCTGTCGTGGGCGGTGGGTGTTCGTGTCGAGCGCATGATCAATCATGGTTGGAGGTCTTTGTGAACTTCTTCAAGGCCGGCGCGCGTGTGCTCGAGATCGGCGGCGGCCTGGCGCCTTCGTATCACCCAAACCTGGACGTGCGTCCCGGGCCTGGAGTGGACGTGGTCCATGATCTGTCGAAGCCGCTACCGTTTGAGTGGGGCTCTTTCGACGGCGTGTACTCGAAATACTCTCTCGAGCATATCTCCTGGAGGGCTGTCCCTGGCGTCCTGAAGGAGGTCTTCAGGGTGCTTGCCCCCGGCGGGACGGCTGTGTTCGTGGTGCCCAACACGGTGGCGCAGATGGACTGGGCGCTCAAGCAGCCGGCGGACGCCATGGACAAGGTGGCACAGTGCTTGTTTGGGGACCTCGATTATCCTGAGAACTCACACAAGGCGGCGTTCTCCCCGGAGTACGCCGTCAAGGTGCTCCGGGAGGCTGGATTTGGATCTGTGGCCACCCAGCCCCACGGGGAGCTTGGCACTGATATGATCGTCACCGCCATCAAAGAGGAGGTTAGTGTGGCTCAAGTACCTGCGACCACTCCCGAAGCTGCTGCTGCAGACTGGAATCCCGCCGAGCGGAAAGAAGCCTACAACTTCAAGTATTTCGACGGCGGCCGCGGGAAGGTGGGCGGCTACGCCCGGGAGGGCTACTGGGACTATCCCGTGCACTGGAACACGTTCGGGCACGTCATGCTCAGGAACCCCGAAAGCGTGCTCGAGATCGGCTGCGCGAGAGGCTACGTGCTCAAAAGGATCGAGGATGCCGGAGTCAGGTGTGCCGGGATCGAAGTGTCGGAACACTGCTACCAGACCCGGGTGACCGAAGCCGTTCGCGTCTTCGACGTCACGCAAACGCCGTGGCCATTCGCCGACAAGGAATTCGATCTGTCGTTTTCGATGGCGGTGCTCGAGCACATCCCCGAAAAGCACATTTATGCTATCGCCTCTGAAATCAAACGGGTGTCCAAGCGCGGCTTGCACGGTGTGGACTTCGGCGATCACGACGACGGATTCGACAAAACGCACTGCCTCTTCAGGGATTCTGAATGGTGGGAAACCCTTCTTGGTCCCGGGCAGGAAGTCTTCGAGAAAGACGTGCTCGAGAAGGATCCTGGCATCCAGGTGTCCAAGACGATCTTTCCGGCGGAGCCCGCGGCCAAGGCGAATCTGGGCTGCTTTACCGTGATGTTCCACCACGGCTGGGTGAACGTGGATCAGAAGGATCTGTCGGACTTCGCCTCCAGGCACCGCTACTTCTTCAAGCAGGCGGATCTGTCGCAGGGGGTCCCGTTTCCGGACAATCACCTGGCTCTGGTCAACGTCTCGCACTTTCTCGAGCATCTCAACTACGAAGGCGGCTTGAAGTTCCTGAAGGATCTGTACCGGGCCATGAAGCCCGGCGCCGTTGCCAGGATCTCCGTGCCGGACGCGGAAAGGCTTGCTAAAAAGTACGTCGATGGACAGATCTCCGAGTTCGACGAGCTTGGATCTCCTTCCGGGGTCAGCGACACCGTCAAGTTTTACGAGCTTCTGGCGGGCGGCCATCTGGCCTTCTACAACCACTTCGTGCTTGGCGAGATGCTCATGAAGGCCGGGTTCAAGTCTGCCGAGCCCATGGGGTTCAGGCAAAGCATGTCTCCGGCCATGCTGAAGGAGACCCGGGACATGTTTCCTGGCGTCTCGATCTTCGTGGAGGTTGTGAAGTAGCGGCGTTGAATAAACGGCTCCGGCAGGATATAGTTAAGCGTTGCCGGACCCCCTCCCTCCGGAAGACGCTGGGGGATACTCTTGGCACAGTTCGACCCGAAGTCAAAAGCGATCGTCAAAAAAGACGGCGTGGCCCTCTGGGGTGATGACGTCGTCCTCGTAAAGGACTTTCAGGAGCTTGCCGGGCTTCTCGCCCCAAAGGTTGCCGCTCCAATGGGCTGGGGTGGTGGTGGCGGGCGGACGACGGCTTCCAGGGCCACCGGAAACGGCGCGCAAGGGTCCCAGGGCCCTCAGGGTGCTGGAGTCGGTGCCCAGGGTGCCCAGGGCAGTACCGGGGCGCAAGGTGCGGCCGGAGCAACGGGCAGTCAGGGTGTGGCCGGCACCACCGGCAGCACGGGGGCGCAAGGTGCCACCGGCAGCACGGGGGCTCAAGGGGCCACCGGCGCAACAGGCAGCCAGGGGGCTACCGGGGTCACCGGCAGCACGGGCGCTCAGGGGGCCGCAGGCGCCACCGGGGCACAAGGGTCTGCCGGCACGACGGGGTCCCAGGGTGCGCAAGGTGCCACTGGCGCCCAGGGATCGAACGGAAGCAACGGAGCCCAGGGCGCGACGGGAGCGCAGGGCGCCACCGGGGCGCAGGGATCGAACGGAAGCGACGGAGCGCAAGGCGCGACGGGAGCGCAAGGTGCCACTGGCGCCCAGGGGTCAACGGGCGCTCAAGGTGCGACCGGTGCGCAAGGTGCCACGGGAGCCCAGGGGTCAACGGGCGCTCAAGGTGCGACCGGTGCGCAAGGCGCCACTGGAGCCCAGGGCGCGACTGGTGCGCAGGGGGCCACGGGAGCGCAGGGGGCCACCGGGGCGCAGGGATCAACGGGCGCCCAAGGCGCGACCGGTGCGCAAGGCGCCACGGGAGCCCAGGGCGCGACTGGTGCGCAGGGGGCCGCAGGCGTGGCCGGCTCGAGTGCCTACCTATTCTACGCCGACCAGCTCGATAGTCCGGACACGAGCGACTGGGCCGTCAATGCGGTTGCGCCGGCTTCAGCCGACTCGAACAACTCCGGGCTTGTCGTTCGTCTCTTTGACGACACCACCGAAGAGGGTGTCGGGCTGCAGCTCAGTCTCCCGTCCGGCGCGTCGAACATCATCCTAAACTTCAAGTCGCGCGCTGAGACGGCTCCGGCCGGAACCCGTACGGTCGGGCTCAAGCTTTATGTCCGGGAGATCCCGGATAACGGCGCGGTTGGAGCCTGGAGCGGCGGAACCCAGCTCACGGACATCTCGATTCCGACAAACGAGAACTTTCAGTACGATTCGCAGACGATCGCCTTCGGAACGCTCAGCTTGACGGCCGGGCGCCTCTATCAGTTCGAACTTACGCGCGTCAACCCGAGTGCCGGAACGGAACTCACGGGGGATTGGGCTCTCGATGAACTCGGGATCTCCTTCTCGTAATGTCGCTGCTTTGTAATGGAACGGACGGTTATGCAGCCGCGGTGTCGGCGCTTTCCGGCTTTCCAGCCGCAAACGCGAACCAGACGATCTCCGTGTGGTTTAAGTACAGTTCAAATCCGTCCGGCTCCAAGACGATGGTCTCGCTCTCGAACAACGGCTCCTCTTCCGGCGTCCGGCTTGGTTTTTCGAACCCAGGTGGAGGCACCACTCCTAGCGTGCGCAAGTTCGACGGGACCGTTTTGGCACAGGCGGCGACGCTTCCGTCAACAAACGTCTGGCACCATATGGCCTACACGTTCGATGGCACGACGCACCGGCTGTACATCGACGGGGTGGCCGACGGAACCTCTGCAACTGCCGCCAACACGGCCACCCCGGACAATCTGAATTTTGCCAGGAACTCGGATAACACAGAGTTTTTCGCCGGCAACATCGACGACGCCCGGGTCTACAACCGCGTCTTGACGGCCAACGGCGTGCTGACCCTGGCGAACTGCCAGGGGCACGACGGGATCACGAGTGGCATGGTGGGGCGCTGGGGCTTCAGGTCTGGCGCAACCTCGCCAAGCGGGATCGGATACTCATATACGGAAGTGACCAGCAACCAGACCGTGACCGGAACGACGGCCTGGACTGACATCAGCGGTGCGTCTATCGCAAGTTCAAGCTTCATCCCAGGGAGGAAATACCTGGTGATGATCAACGCGCAGATATCAAAGGATTCCGGCAACGTGGTGTTGATCCAGTGCAGGACGCTTCATGGTTCCACTGAGTTCACCTCTTCCGAGAGGTCCCGCAACATGGGGAGCGCCGACACTGGCCGGTTTTCCTACATGTATTTCACGGTTTGGACCGCCGTGTCTGGTGAGGGTATCAAGGTCCAGTTCGCGGAGGGCAACACCGCAGGGACCACGAACGCGAACTTCGTCACCCTGACGGCGATCGACCTTACCCGTTTTGTCGAAGGTGTGGACTGGCACTATGATGTGGATACGACCGCCACTAACGTGGGGTCCATAACGTGGTCTACCACGAACAATGGAACCATAACGTTCACACCAGGGACCGCAGGTCACGACTGGCTTGTGATGGCCTATAGCCAGGTGACCGGGGCTTCCACAACGGCAAACACGGAGTCCAGGATAAACCGGAGTGGCGAGGCATCGTCAACGCTCCCTTTGATATCGATGGAAGGCAACGGGGGTAGTGAGATTCAGGCGTTCGCCAACATGAGGGTGTTCAACCTGGGCGCGTCCTCCAACACGTTCGAGGAGCAGAGCCGCCAGGATGCCGCGTCTGGAAGCCCGTCCAGAACGATGTCGGCAGTGTTCGCGATCAACCTGAACAAATTCGTCGCCCACGGAAACGTCTACACGGAGGCTGAAACCGCCGCGTTCAGCACGACCAACTACGCAACCGAAGTGCAGTCGGCATCCATAACGATGAGCGCCGCGGCCCATTTGTGGGCCTGGGGTTTCTGGCTCTGCTCAGCGAACAGCCAAACCGTATCCATGCGCGGCAGGATGCAGGTGGACGATTCAGACGCCCCTGCCGGGCAGACGACGGCCGCGTACCAGCGCGACGAGGCGAACGATACCACGGATTTGCATGGAGTTCACAACCAGGCTGTTTTGTCTGTATCTTCCGGGTCAAGGACCATAGCTCTTGATGCCTCGGAAACAACTGGCATCACGAATACGGCCAGAAACAGATCAATCGCGGCCGTCCAGCTTGAGCCCGGGGCTGTCGCGGATGACCTCGCCGGCAGCACCTACGTCGTGCTGGCCGGAACCGCCTCATTCGGGGACACCGCGCTGGCGCGCAGAAGGAGGAATCCGTGAGCAAGACTGTAGCCGAGCTTGAGGCCGATAATGCCGCCCTCGTGGTGGT
>JANLTE010000367.1:0-2536 GCA_031362785.1 Elusimicrobiota bacterium | reverse complement strand
GCCACCACGCGTTAAACCCCAAAGCCGCCAGCAGACGATAAGTCCCCTATGTGGGAAAAAATTAAAACCATTTTTCAAAGCGTGAAACGGGAGGCGGCCGTTTGGCGCAAGGTGATGAACGACAAACGCACTCCACGCATCGCAAAAATATTAATTTGGGCAGGTCTAGGTTATCTCATACTTCCGATTGACATCATTCCTGACTTTATTCCCGTGATCGGCTACTTGGACGATATTTTAATTGTTTCTATTTTTATTTTGATCGCCATGCAGTTCATTCCGCCCGAAGTCGTTCAGGAAGCACGGGAGGAAGTATCCGATGAAACCCATCGACAATAAAAATCAGACCGAGGAGTTTGGTCAGCTGGCAAAAGGCGTGGAATATGAGTCGGAGGAGATCCGCAAGAGCGCGGAAGTCCTCATCGATTCGGACGGAAAGCCTTCCAAGTACCGCGAAGGGTTGCTGCGCGACATCGTGAAGCGGACCCGCAATTTGGACCTCATCGCCCAAAAGGTCCAGTCATACATTCAAACGCTCACGGCCGCAAACCGCATGAGCTCCAACACCGTCGCGCTGGCTGACGTCGTAAGGGAATGCATCGAAAAATCGAAACCCGATTTAGAGAAACACTCCACCAACGTACGAGTGTTTGTGGACTCCGAAATCAGAGTTAAAATGGACGCTGGGATCATCCGCCCGATTTTGCAGGAGCTCTTCGCGAACGCCATCAGCCATAATCCGCCGCTCAGCTGGATAAAGATTGAAGCCCACTCGGTGATGGACGAAATCGTGGTGACGGTCAAAGACTGCGGCACCGGCATCTCAAAAGACGACCTCGCCAAAATTTTTGAAAAAAAATCCGTTCCGTTCTCTTCGAAAGCCCAAAAAATTTTTGGCCTGCCAGAAATCAGGCAAATTCTTCAATCTTATGGCCACAAAATTTGGGCCAACAGCGCGTATGGCAAAGGAACGACGATTTACCTCACGCTTCCCGCCGCGCATTAGGGTTAGAGGATTGAAGACTTTTATCTGCAAAAACTTCACGAAGGGACTATTCCTGGCGATCCTGCTGTCGCAGCCACTGTTGGCGGAAGATTTTCCCAAACCTAACGGAACTGTAAACGATTTCGCGGGAATTTTGAGCGGCGAAATACGGTCGGAACTCGCATCGGACATCGCGCGGGTGGAGCAAAAAACTTCTGCCGAGGTCGCCGTCGTTACGATCCCGTCCCTCCAAGACAAAACGATCGAAGGCTACGCGGTGGAACTCTTCAAAGCCTGGGGTATTGGCAAAAAAGGAAAGGATAACGGCGTTTTGATCCTGGTGGCCCCCAACGAACGGAAAATGAGAATCGAGGTGGGTTACGGGCTCGAACCCATATTGCCGGACGGGCTGTCCGGCGAAATCATACGAAACGAATTCATTCCCCTGTTTAAGGAAGGAAATTATCCCGAAGGCATCAGGAGGGGAACGCTTCGGGTGCTGGGCGTTATTGAAAAACAGCAGCCCGCCGACTCATCGTATCCGAGCGGTTCCAATAATTTTGGAATATCAATCGGGATGATTATATTTTTTGCAATTTTTATTGGGCTCGGGTTTCTTTTCGCGGGCGTTGGAATCGGCGCCAAAATTTCATTCCTGTTCCTTTGGGGAGCCCTGTTCGGCGGAATTCCGCTGCTCATGTCTTTAGCGGCATTGCCCAAACACCTCGCGCAAATGACCCTCATTCCGCTCGGCGTTGTTTCATTTTTTTCAGGACTCCGTCTCGGGATAAAAAATCCAAAAAATTTTAGGGCTCAGTCCGGACAAGCCCTCGCTGGCTCCGGATGGATATGGGGCGGGACGCATCACGGCGGAGGATGGAGTGGAGGAGGTTTTTCAGGCGGGGGAGGCGGGGGTTTCGGAGGAGGATCATCGGGCGGAGGAGGCTCTTCCGGCAGCTGGTAGGCAAAATTTAAGTGACATTGACTCCGACGAGTCATTCACGATAGAATAAGCGTCATCGCAAAGGATCCAGATGCAAGAACATATAATCGAGTTTGTGGACAATCTCAAGTTAAAGTTTGGGGGAAACTTAATCTCCGTTATTCTTTATGGGAGCTCTGCGCGCGAAGACCGATCCGAACATTCGGACACAAACATAATGGTGGTACTAAAAGAATTATCACTATCCGATCTGAGTGGCGCCGAAGAACTGATCCAAAAAGCCCGAAAAAAGCACCAAATTAATTCTATATTTTGGTCCGAAAGCGAACTCGAAAATTCTTCGGATGTTTTTCCCGTAGAGTTTACGGAAATCGCGAACCATCATAAAATCTTTTTCGGAGCCAATCCGTTTCTAGGGCTATCCATCGAGCGCAAAAACCTTAAGCATCAGGTGGAGTTCGAACTTCGCAGCAAACAGCTCAAATTGCGCGGCGAATGGCTGAACCTGAAGGGGTCCAAAGCGGACCTCACTTATTTTCTTGGAAAAGCAGGAACTTCTTTTCTTCACTTGTTTCCGTTTGCGCAAGAAGTCGCGGGCGGGAAAATTC
>JANLTE010000361.1:0-3231 GCA_031362785.1 Elusimicrobiota bacterium | reverse complement strand
CCCGCCCGCGAGCCCGGCGCCCAGAGTTTACACCGTGCAGGACGGTGATACGCTTCAGAGCATCAGTTACAAACTTTACAATAACGAATCGCGATGGGTCGAGATTTATGAGTTGAACGCCGACCGCCTTGAGCGCGGCGGTACCGTCAGAACCGGTCAAACGCTCATTCTGCCTCAAAAATAGCAGCGTGATTCTAATTTAAAGAAATGAAAATACAGCCAATGTTTATCAACGCAGAAAAACGGATGAAACAAATAAAACCTTATCGATATGGTTTTATCATTTGCTTTGCGCTGGTTGCTGGCAGCCCCCTTATGTACGCTCCGGAACTACCCTTGCGGCCGGTCGCCGCCATAAACATATCGCTCCGCCAAACCATCCCCTCAAAAATTTTCACGCCCAACGGCGACGGGATTAACGATCTCTTCACGCTCATCGTCGATAACCCGTCAGGAAGCGTGATGTCTCAGAAAAAAATTTACGACCTCTCCGGATTTGAAATCGCCGATTTAGCCGTAGTGGGAGACGAAACCGCCTCTACCGTCGTTCTCACCTGGAACGGCAAGGATAATAAGAGCGACGCGGTGCCGGGCGGTATCTACATTTATCAACTCCAGTCGGAGGGACAGTCCATTAACGGCACCGTGGTCGTGGCGAGATAATGAACGAAAAAGATTTAGAGAAGCTCGTGTTCGGCATCTCGCATCAAGTTCGAAACCCGTGCGCGATCATTCTGGCGAACGCCAATTTACTAATCAGGAAAATTCCAAAAAACCCGGACACGCATAAATCCCTCGAAGCAATTATTAAAGGGGTCCGGTACATCGAGGAGCGCCTGGACGAATTCATCGAGTTTTCGAAACCGCTTCAGGCAAAACTGGAAAATATATCGCCTCACAACCTTTGTTTGGAATCGGTTGGAATCATCAAGGAGCGCTGCGAATTGCAAAAAACCAGAATCCTTTGCGAAGTGAGCAAGGATTTACCGCAAATTTTAGGGGACCGTCAACACATTATGCTCGCGCTCTTAAATATCCTCATGAACGCCATCGAGGCGGTCAAAGCGGGCGGATCTATCACTTTAAGCGCCGTACAGTTTGAGCGCAGCATTAAATTTATGATCCAAGACACTGGCAACGGGATTCATCCTAGAGATTTGCCCGAAATTTTCTCGCCCTTTTACTCCACTAAGGAGGGGGGGCTCGGCATCGGTCTTCCCATCGCTAAAAAAATGCTCGACGCATCAAACGCTAAAATTGAAGTGTCAAGCGCGCAGGGTAAGGGGACGACGGTCGCGATTCGGTTTTCCCTAGCCGCTTAGAATAACCATGGCCAAAATACTTGTCGTTGATGACGAACCGGACATGATTTGGGCAATTACGAACGTTCTGCTCACGCAGAACCATTCGGTGATCTCTGTATCAAGCGGCGAAGACGCGATCCAAAAAGTGCAGGAAGTTTTTTTGGATCTAGTCCTGTTGGACTACCGTCTGCCGGGGATGGACGGCGTTCAAATCCTTGAAAAAATTAAACAACTCAAGCCCGATCTGCCGGTCATCATGGTCACTGGATTCGGCGGCATTGAGGAAGCGATTCAATCCATTAAGCTTGGAGCCGCGCACTATCTCGCCAAACCTTTTGACAACGACCATTTGATCGAAGTCACGAACAAGGCCCTGCAATTAAATTCCCTCAAAAAAGAAGGCGTTTTTGGGAAGCGAATCGTTGAAAAATTTGATCCAAAAAGCGCAGACGCAAAGCCCGCGTTGTCTCAAGTCGAAAGCAGCCCGCCGATACAAAAAAGATCAAAAGCCTACCTTTGGATTATTCCAGCGCTTCTTCTGGTTGCTGCCGGAGGATTGGCCGGCCGATGGTATCATAAAAAGGCAATCCCTCAAGAATTTATGATTCCGCATTCGCGAGTCTCCGGACTTTCATGGGGGACCGATCAGCTATGGGCCTGCGACTGGTTCACCCAATCGGTTTATCAGTATGAATTTAAAAATGACCATCTAAACCTTGTGAAAAGTTTCACAGTTCCCGGATTTCATTTTACAGGCATCGCTCTGGCGGGAGAGTACATCTACTCTTGCGATTCGTGGAAAAAAACGATCAATAAGCACAACATTAACGATTCTCTATCGGTCGCCTCTACCTACAAGAGTCCGGGAGACAACCCATCGGGTTTATATTATGACGGGAAATACCTCTGGTCCTGCGACGGGAATACTAAGAAAATTTACCAGCACGCGCTGGACGACCAGTTAACGATTCTTTCAACCTACGAAAGCTTGTCGCGCTTTCCAGTGGGCGTCGTGAAAGTCGAAGGGACGCTATGGTATGCCGGGGTGGGGGGGATACTCTACGGACACCTGCTCCAGGACGGATTTAGGATGGAAAAAAGCCTGGCGCTCACCTCAACGAAAGACTCCGCGCAGGTTTCCGCGTTCGCGATGAACCAGGGGAAAGTGATCATCGCCTACGAGGGCGTCAACAAACTCTTCGAAAGAGACCTGTCGGACCTGCCGAACGCCCCGAAATAAACTTAGTCCAAATACTCTCTGAGGCGCTTGCTTCGCGTCGGATGACGCAGTTTCCGGATCGCCTTTGCTTCGATCTGCCTGACGCGCTCGCGCGTCACGCTGAAGATCTCTCCCACTTCTTCCAGAGTCCTCGGATAACCCGATGAAATTCCAAAGCGAAGCCGGATAATTTCAGCTTCTCGATCTGAAAGCGTGGAAAGCACCGCTTCGATTTCGTTCCGTTTTAAATATTCCACCGCGGATTTGGCTGGCGTGGGGCCCTGTTTATCTTCAATAAAATCCTCAAGATAAGAATCTTCATCTTCGCCGATGGGAGTCGTTAAAGAGATGGGGTCTTGCATGATTTTTAAAATCGCGCGGACCTTTTCGCCCGACAAGCGCAGCGCCTTGCTGTATTCGGGTACGGTCGGCTCCCGCCCAAAATCCTGACGACATTTCCGAGCGATCTTAGCCATCTTTGCGATCATTTCCTTCATGTGCACGGGAATGCGGATCGTTCGAGACTGGTCAGCGATGGCGCGATTGATGGCCTGCCGGATCCACCAGGTGGCGTAGGTTGAAAATTTAAACCCGCGCTTCCATTCGAATTTTTCAACCGCCTTAATCAATCCGAGACCGCCCTCCTGAATCAAATCCGCCAACTCGAGAGACGAGCCTCCCACGTGCTTTTTAGCGATGGAGACTACG
>JANLTE010000358.1:0-2059 GCA_031362785.1 Elusimicrobiota bacterium | reverse complement strand
CTCGGCAACCATCATACCCTTATATTGATAGCACCCGTGATCGTCCTGTCCTGTTTCACGCTGAAATTGAAGGAGGGTTCGACCGTTAAAGAAGCAGCATTTAATTTTGCCAGACGACTCCCGGGGTGCGTTGCTCTTTTTATTTTGGGATTTTCGATCTATCTGTTCCTGCCCATCCGTTCGTTAAGAAACCCTTCCATCGATTGGAGCAACCCTGAAACGCTCCAAAACTTTATCCGCGTCATCACGCGCGCGGATTACGGGAGCCTTTCTTTAACGCTGGGAGAAAAACTTCCGAGAAATTTTGAATCGGCGATGGGGCAGGTCGTTCGATATCTGGATGCGATGTCAAACAATATTGGCTGGACGGGGATTTTTTTTGGCGTTATCGGCTGGGTTGTGTGGTTTTTAAAAGACGCGGCGACCGCTTCGGTTTATTTCTTCTTTTTTCTTTTAAGCGGCGTGGGGTTTCTGATTTTGGGAAACCTTCCCTTTGATTCACAGTCGAGCGGCATCCTCCCGCGCTTCTATTTAATGTCGACGGTTCCTTTCATGCTTGCGATCGGACTCTTGCTCGACGAATTGCGGCGGAGGATGGTGGCGGTTCGTTTTTTATATCTGTTCATTCCGGCGGCGATGCTGTTCGGCAGCCGTTCGAATTTAGACTCGTATCGCGGCGATTTTTACGCTCATGATTACGGACATAATCTGCTCCAAACGCTTGAGCCGAACTCCGTTTTGTTCATGGACGGCGGGGACGATACATTTTACTCGCTCGCTTATTTCACGCTGGCGGAAGGCCTGCGCTCCGATGTTGAGTTGCACGATCGCGGCGGTCTCATTTTCAAAAATCCATACGGAGATGACTTCAGGAAGATATCTAAACCGCAAAAAGACGAACGCCGTCAGCAAGTGGAGAGCGCCGCCTTGGCTTTGAGGCCGCTTTACTATTCGACCTTCAATCGAGAAACCTTGAGAGGCGCGCTGCTGATGCACCGCGGACTCCTGGTTCAGGCGGTTCCGTTCAACGAGGATTATCGCGCTCCGGCGGCCAAAGATTCATACATGAAAGATTATGCGGCGCGAGGAAAATGCTTGTGGCAATTTTATTCCTATCGCGGCATATATCAGCAGTCCGTAAATTATAGTTATCGGTTGAGGGCACTGCTGCCGATCTATCCTTTTTTAGAGGGGTTGCCCACTCACGATCTCGATCTTTTTAAACGTGCGGCTCATTTCGGGACCGATGTCCTCTGGCTTCAATCAAACCTTGCCTGGGAGTCGCTGGTTTGGGGTTTTGAGCTGACCAACGCCAATCGTTTAGACGACGCGGAAAAGCACTACCGCTTCGTTTTGATCGTTGACCCAAAATTCGCGACCGCCTATAGCAACCTGGGCGTTTTGATGGAGCGAAAGAGCCGGTTCAAAGACGCGGAATCCTATTACAGAAAATCAATTGAGGTCGATCCGAAATACCCAGAGGCTTATTATAATTTAGGCGTTCTTTATTGGAAACTGTCTCGCTGGAACGACGTGATCAGAATGTTTGAAAAAACTCTTGAGCTTTCGCCTGAACATCCAAGCGCCCGTCATTATTTGCAATTAGCTATGCGGAAAAAAGGCGGATAATTTATGGCTCGGTCGTCCTTTAATTGGACTCTTTTTCTATTGATAATCGCGGCCTTTTCTTTTCAGCTGCGGTCGATGGCGCCTACCATTTCGACCGGAGATTCTGCGGAGCTTTCTTTGGCCCAGTCAACCCTGGGCATCGCGCACTCTCCCGGCTACCCGCTCTTTGTCCTTGCGGGAAATGCTTTTTTGTCGGCGGTCTCTTTCGGACACGCCGCTTATCGAACGAATTTATTTTCAATAGGTTGTTCCGTTGCGATCACTGGGCTTTTGTTCGCGGTTCTTTTCCGTTTATGCGGGTCTTTACTGGTCGCGCTGCTTTCTACCGTGTGTTTTCTATGCGTCCCGGTCGTTCGAAACCAATTCCTTTCCACGGAAGTTTTCTCGCTCAATAGCCTTTGGGCCATCGCGCTCCTGTTTTCCCTTTCGG
>JANLTE010000327.1:0-5554 GCA_031362785.1 Elusimicrobiota bacterium | reverse complement strand
CCAGGTGCTGAATTTTGCGTTCCTGAAGAACGCGCAAAAGCTTTGCCTGAACCGCGCTTGATAAATTTCCGATTTCGTCCAAAAATAGAGTTCCGCCCTGCGCGATTTCAAACTGGCCCAGCTTTCGCTTGTCGGCGCCCGTGAACGCGCCCTTTTCATAACCGAAAAGTTCCGATTCGAGCAAGCTGTCCTGCAGCGTGCCACAATCCAGCGATACGAACGGTCCTTCCATGCGGAGGCTCAAGGAATGGATGAGGTTGGCAAACAGCTCTTTTCCGCTGCCGGACTCGCCTTCGAGGATTACCGTTAGATCAGTCGGCGAGATTTTACTCACCAGTTCCAAAACGCCCTGAATGGCTTTCCCTTTTCCGATAACGGTCGGAAGTTTATACGAAGGGGAGCGAGCTTTTAAAATTTCAATCTGGCGGGTTTTTTCCTTTTCTTCAACAGCTTTTGTCACTAAAATTAGCATCTCGTCATTATCGAACGGTTTGGTCAGGTAGTGATACGCCCCAAGCTTCATGGCGTCCACGGCCGCTTTGACGGTGGCGTCCGCGGTTAAAATAATAACGGGCAAAGATGGGTCCATTTTTCTGATCGTTTGAAGCAGTTCAAGACCTCCCGCTTTACCCGCGCCGAGATTTAAGTCGAGAAGCACGGCTTGGAACGTTTCCGTTCCCAAATGGTTTTTGAAATCAAGCCCGTCTTGAAAATCGGCGCAGCGATAATCGCTGGCTTCCAGCACAAACCGAATGGCCTGGCAGAAGTCCTTTTGATCGTCAACGATCGCGATGTTTTTTTTCAATGGATTAGGGTTTTTGATTTTGGAGGGGAAGCGAAAAAATCATTTTGGTCCCTTTACCCTGGGTTGATTCGCAGGTGATTTTTCCCCCGTGATTTTGCGCGGCTGCCTTAGCCGAGTAGAGCCCCATTCCGGTCCCCGTTTTTTTCGTGGTGAAGAATGGTTGGAAGAGTTTTTCCTGAATATCTGCGGGAATGCCCGGTCCCGTATCCTCGATTTCAATGATGAAAAGGTGATCTTTTGCGTCCAATCGAGTGGCGAATCTTACCGCGCCGTCCTGTTCCACGGATTCCAGAGCGTTCAACGCCATGTTTAAAATGGACGACTCTATTGCGGCCACGTCCAGCATTAAATAAGTATTGGTCCCGTCCAGGTTTTTTTCGATTCGCGTGTTTTGCTTTTTAGCCTGGGTTTCTATGAAGTGGCAGACGCGGTTGATGATGTCGTTGGGCAGGATGCTCTCGCGGTTGGTTTCAAATTGTTTCGCGAATCCGAGGTAGCTTTTGAGGTTGCTTTTGATGGTTTCAACGTTTCGCACCACCATTTCCCAGGCTTGTTTTTCTTTTTCCGCCGGTTTTAAATTGGTTAGAGCGAATTGGGCCGTGCTCGAGATGATGCCAAGCGAATTGCGGATATCGTGCACCATTGTGGAGGCCAGGTGCGCCAGGGGTTTAATTTGTTCCAGGCGCTCCAGGTCTTTTTTGGCGAGCTCAATTTGTTTTTTTAGCTCTTCAGCATCCAGCGGTGATGATTGAGTTCCCATACCCTCTGCCTTATAAGTGTGGTATTTTGTCTACACTTTATTTGTTGAGTAAGGTTAGCAGAGGAATGGGTGACTTTCAAGGGAGCGGGGGTGAACAACGGGGTGTTTAGAGTGACTTAGGAATTTTGTGGGCGGAGTGGGAGTTGAACCCACAAGAGTTTCCCCATACGCACCTCAAGCGTACGCGTATGCCAGTTCCGCCATCCGCCCAAAAAATTTATTATTGTCCCTGTTGAATGGGGACGCGCTGCAGCACGCTGCGGGTGCTTCTCCTGGAATGGAGAATCGTGAGGAGGAGCGTGGTGCAGAAAAAAGCGATCGTGAGCCCCACGGTCAGCTTTTTCATGAACAGGTTTCCCGACGGCGCTGAAAAAAGCGCGTCGCTTCCCCCGCCTCCTCCGAAAATTCCGCCCATCCCGCCTGTTTTAGACATCTGCACTAAAACGGCTACGACCAGCGAAGCGCACACTAAAACATGCAGCGTTAAGATCAGTCCGTACATAATTACCTCACGCGTTCGCCAGGGCTTCCACGCCCGGCAAACTTTTACCTTCTAAAAATTCGAGACTGGCGCCGCCGCCGGTCGATATGTGCGATATGCTTTTAGCCATCCCGCTCTTATTGATGGCCGCAATGGAGTCGCCGCCGCCCACCACGCTGAAAGCTCCGTTTTTGGTCGCTTCGGCAACTAACTTCGCGCATTCAAGGGTCCCGTTGCTGAACTCAGGGATCTCAAAAACTCCGACCGGTCCGTTCCAGAAAATTGTTCTTGCCTTGCTGAGAACCTCTCCGATCTGTATCACGGTTTTGGGCCCAATATCCACGCCGATCCAACCGTCAGGTATATTTTCATCGGGCGTCGTTTGCGTTTTAGCTCCGGCCTCAAATCGATCCGCAATGACATGATCTGCGGGAACATGGAGTTTAGCATTCTTCAGAAGCGTTTTTGCTAACTCAATTTTTTCTTCTTCAAGCAGCGATTTGCCTATTTTGAATCCTTTCGCTTTTAAGAAAGTATATGCCATCCCGCCACCGACAATAACCGCATCGGCTTTCGGGATGAGGTTTTGGATCACCTCGATTTTATCGGACACTTTGGCGCCGCCCAGGATCGTTAAGAAAGGGCGCTCAGGGGCCTGAAGCAGCTTAGACAAAACCTTAATTTCTTTCTGAATTAAAAAGCCGGCCGCGTTCGGCAAAAATTTCGCCACGCCAACCGTTGAGGCGTGCGAGCGGTGTACAGCCCCGAAAGCTTCTTGTACGAAAAAGTCCGCAAGAGAGGCCAGTTCCTTGGCAAAGGGTTCCGAGTTCTTTTCTTCTTCAGGATGAAACCGGAGGTTTTCGAGGAGCGCGACCTGATTGGGTCCCAGATTTGAAACGGTGTTTCTGGCTTCGGGACCTACACAGTCCTTCGCAAAAATGACCTTCATTCCCAGTAGTTGTTCCAGCTTCTTTGCGACCGGTTCGAGCGAATATTTAAGGTTAACAACCCCTTTGGGTCGGCCGAGGTGAGAGCAAAGAATGACGGAGGCCTTCTGATCGAGCAGTTTCTTTATGGTCGGCAGCGATTCTCGGATGCGCGTGTCGTCTGTCACGGCTCCGTCTTTGACGGGGACGTTGTAATCAACCCGCACCAGAACTTTCTTGTTCTCTACAGGAAGTGTTTCGAACGACTTTTTGCTCATGCCGAGGTTCGCCAGATGATTTAGGCGACGGCGGCGAACTTCTTTGAAGTGATATAGTCGACCAAGTCCACCACGCGGTTCGAATAGCCCCACTCGTTGTCGTACCAGCCCAGAACTTTTACCAAATTACCGTCGATAACATCGGTTGACTGCGCATCAATAATGCAGGAGTGGTTGTCCCCGTTGAAATCCTTGGAGACGAGTTCGAGATCGCTGTAGGCCAGATATTTAGACAACGCGCCGCCCGCAGCTTTCTTGTACGCGGCGTTGATCTCCTCTTTTGTGGCTGATTTTTCAATTTCGCAGGTTAAGTCCACCAGCGAAACGTTCGGGGTCGGCACTCGGATGGCCATGCCGTTCAACTTCCCCTTCATTTCGGGCATCACCAGGCCGATCGCCTTCGCGGCTCCGGTGGTCGTCGGGATCATGGATTGTCCCGCCGCCCGCGCGCGCCGTAAATCTTTGTGCGGGAAGTCTAAAATGACCTGATCGTTCGTGTAGGAGTGGATCGTGGTCATCAGACCTTTCTTCACTTTGAAATTTTCGTGCAGGATTTTTACGATCGGGGCCAAACAGTTCGTGGTGCAAGACGCGTTAGAGAGAATTTTGTGCTTGGCGGGATCGAACTTGTCTTCGTTGATGCCCATGCAGATCGTAATGTCTTCGCCTTTAGCCGGCGCGCTGATCACGACCCGTTTGGCCCCCGCGGTTATGTGCGCGGCGGCTTTATCGGCGTCGGTAAAACGGCCAGTGGACTCAATGACGACTTCAACGCCCAAGTCTTTCCAGGGCAGCTTCGCAGGGTCTCTTTCGGCGATGACCTTAATTTCTTTGCCGTCAATAACGATAGAGTTCCCGGACACCTTCACTTCCCCGGGATAAACGCCGAATGTGGAATCATATTTAAAAAGGTGCGCGCTGGTCGCGGCGTCGGTTAAGTCGTTGACTGCCACAAAGTCCAGGTTTTTGTTTTTCAAACCCGCTTTTAATACCAGTCGGCCAATTCTTCCAAACCCGTTTATGCCTACTCGAATTCCCATAATACTTCCTCCTGTCTCAGGCTTCCTCCCATATAAGGAAGGCCTTGAGTTTTTATTAATTAAATTTTTATTTTAAGGAGTGAAATTATACAAATTAGGTTAGTCTCTTGCAATTGTAAGACAGACGACTTCGCGAGCGCCGGCATTTTTAAGAACTTTCGCGCATTCGTTTAGGGTGGCGCAGGTCGTGCAGACGTCGTCGATCAAAAGTATTTTTTTGTTACAAATGGCGGTTTTGCCCTTCCAAAGGAAGGCGTCAGACACGTTCGTTTTTCGACTTTCACGAGTGAGACTTGTTTGCGTGGGAGTTTTTTTTGATCGGGTAAATTGACGGTCGTAGAGTATCATCGGCTTGAAAGAAGCGTTGAGCGATCGGGCGCTCATATTTTTGAGGAACGATTCTGCTAAAAGTAAAGTGTGGTCGTAACCGCGTTCGCGCAGACGCGCGGAGTGGGGCGGAACGGGAACGATGCCTTCGATGTCATGGAACAATTTATTCACGGCCCAGCACTGTACAAGCATCCTCGCGAGTTCGCCCGAGAGATAGTCTTTCCCTCGATATTTGAAGTGATGGATCATTTCTTTAAGAGGTCCTTCAAACGCGCCGAAGGCTCTCGCCGACTCAAAATAATAGGATTCTTTTTTACAGGTCCGGCAGCGGACGCCTCCTTCCGGTACATCTTGCCCGCAGTTTAAGCAGAGCGGATCGATTAGAATTTTTATTTTGGAGCGGCAAGTCCCGCAGAGCGCGGAGCCGCCGTTATAAACGATGTCGCTTTGACACGCAACGCACCTTCTCGGATAGAGCAGGTTCATAAACGCGAGAACGGAATCTTTCGCGGGAGAGATTAAACTCGAAGGGATGGTTTCCATGACCGTCTAAGCGTTTAGAACTGAATTGTGATGCGGGAAGTGAAGCTAACGGTCGTGAAATCCTCTTCTTTTTTAACTTTGCGCATGCTGCGGGAAAACCCGCCCCCAAAAGCGAGGCGAATATTGGGAGTGATTTCAAAGTCGCCCGTTAGATCCGTCGAAATGTTATCCACGCTGCGCGTTTCGTCCACGGCGTCTCGAACCATGCCGTACCTGAGCCCAGAGGTTAGGATAAGTCGGTTGGAAAGGTTCAGCTGTTTCCCGAACGGCAGCTGAAAGAAGCGGGGAATATTGATGTCGCCAAAAATCTGCAGGGACATATTGCGGTTCACGAAGTCGGAAGTCAGTTTCCCTGTGCCGTCTTCGGTTTCCGATTGATCCTGATCGTAGC
>JANLTE010000303.1:0-10647 GCA_031362785.1 Elusimicrobiota bacterium | reverse complement strand
CACCTCATCGCAGCGTTTCGCTCTACGCTTGAAGAAACCGTGGACGCCGACCTCCTGCTTCATGTCATGGACTCGGGCGACCCCCAAAGGGAAGCCCACTTCAAAATCGTCATGGAAATTTTAAAATCGCTGGAAGAGGGACACGAGCCCGCGGCTGACAAAATGATTTTCGTCTACAACAAAATGGATACGGTTTCGGACAAAGCGGAATTAAAAACCATGAGCGACCTCGGGCGGTCGGGGGCGCTCCATGTCAGCGCGACGCAAAAAACGGGTCTTTCCTCGCTCTTAAACGCCGTGGAGCAAAAACTTTCGACAAAACTGATCGAGACCGAGGTTTATTTGCCATTTAAAAAAATGAACCTTCTGTCGGCGCTCTATCAACTCGGGAAAGTCGAAAAGGTGACACATCAAACTAAAGGCATGAAAGTGCAGTTGCGCCTCGAAAAAATGCACTGGGATAAACTCCAGAAACTTTTAGATCAACCCCCCAAAAAAGTAAAATAGCGATTAGATATGAATGTCAGCGCCAAAAACTCCACGAAGGGGTCCCCTCGAGCGAAGCGAGAGGGATTTAAAGCCACTAAGCTCTTTGGCGAGGCCACTTTACCTTATTTGATAGGAATGAAAGAAAAGTGAATTTAGCTAACCGCATTTCAATTTTAAGAATTTTGCTGATTCCTGTTTTTATGATCGTGTTTTTAAACGAGCAAAAACACCCGGATCTTAAGAACTGGACCCTCGCGATCTTTGCGTTCGCGATTTTTACGGACTTGCTCGATGGCGCCGTCGCCCGATACCGGAAGGAGCGAACCCGGCTCGGAAGCTTTCTTGATCCTCTCGCGGACAAACTGCTCATCACCGCAACCTTCGTCGTTTTATCCTACATCGGACGGATCGACCTATGGATTTTCGTCGCGATTTTTTCGCGAGACCTAATCATCGTGCTCGGCTGGGCAATCGTATACATCCTGACGAATTCGTCCTCCATTGAACCGCGTCCGCTGGGAAAAATTTCGACCGTGCTCCAGATGGGCGCCGCCATTGCGCTCTTGTTCCCGGTGCCCGATCTCGTTGGGACTTTGCTGGTGCGCACCATGCTCTTTTTTACCTTCCTTTCAGCGGCTGACTATATTTGGATCGGCAGCCGGAAGCTCGAACCCATTCCCCGGTGACGCCGCCCTTTCAGGTCCTGTGGCTGGCGCTGGCCTACTCGATCGGAGCCTTCCCGACCGGATACCTCATGGGGAAATGGTTGAAGGGAATCGACATCCGCGAGCATGGCTCAGGAAATCCCGGAGCGACGAACGTTTTCCGCACGGTCGGTAAAGGCGCCGGCATCGCGACGCTCCTGATCGATTTTCTGAAGGGCTATCTGCCGGTTCTCATCACGATGCATTTCTCTCCGCAAAGCGCGGTATTCGCCTCACTGATCGGCCTTGCGACCATCTCGGGACACAACTGGTCTTTCTGGCTCCGCTTCAACGGGGGTAAAGGTGTTGCGACCAGCGCCGGAGTTTTCATGGCGCTCCTGCCGCTGCCGACCGTCATTTCGATCATCGTTTTCGCGCTCGCGTTCTGGATCAGCAAACACGTTTCGATCGGTTCGATGGCGGGAGCCATGTCCCAGCCGCTCGCGGCTTGGATCCTCAAATCGAACGGCTACTTAAACTTCCTATCGCTGGCTTGCGCGATGCTCATTGTCGTGATGCACCGCAAAAATATTGTAAGATTAATGCGGGACGAAGAGCATAAAATTTCCGGCGATAAAAATAAAAATCCATGAGTGAAAAAATTTGCGTGCTGGGCGGAGGATCGTGGGGCGCCACCATCGCGTCGCACTTGGCGGACGCGGGGCACGCGGTCTCCCTCTGGGAGTTCGTGGACGCCCAAGTCCAGCACATGAAGAAGACCCGCAGCCTCCCTTTTTTGCCGCAGCTCCACATCCCTGAATCGATTCAAATTACTTCGCAAATGAACGAAGCGCTGGCTAATAAAGACATCCTGTTCTCCATCGTTCCGTCCCAATTCGTGCGCGCTACCTGGAAAAACGCCGCGGCGCACGTTTCGAAAGTAAGACTGGTCTGCAGCCTTTCCAAAGGAATCGAAGTGGAAAGCTTGATGCGCATGTCGGAAGTGATCGCGCAGGAGTGTCCGAAAGCCAAAGGGAAGATCGTGGTGATCGCCGGGCCCAGCCACGCCGAAGAAGTCGCGCAAAAAGTCCCAACGGCCGTCGTGGCGTCGGCGCCGGATCGTGAATTGGCCGAGCTCGCTCAAAAAATATTGACGACGCCCGTTTTCCGCGTCTACACTCAGCCCGACGCTATCGGCACTGAAGTGTGCGGGTCCCTAAAAAACGTTTTCGCGATCGCCTGCGGGGCTTGCGACGGATTGGGCCTCGGAGACAACACCAAAGCGGCGCTCATCACGCGGGGCTTAAACGAAATGGCGCGCATCGGCGAAAAGTTGGGCGCGAACCATGAAACTTTTTTCGGATTGGCCGGCATGGGCGATTTGGTCGTGACCTGCTTTTCGCGGCACTCGCGCAACCGGATGCTTGGAGAAAAAATCGGGCAGGGCCTTCCCGTGGAGAAGGCGCTCAAAGAAATGCCCATGGTGGCCGAAGGCTACCCCACCGCGAAATCGGCCTATCAATTGGCGCAAAAAACCAATGTCGATAGTCCCATCATCGTTGAAATTTACCGGATGCTGTATGAAAATAAAAATATCCGCGACTCCATGCGCGATTTGCTGACTCGGCCCGCGCATGAAGAATCGGAGCACATCCAATGGAAATCACCCTCATGAACAAAGCTGACCTTATTAAGCAAATGACGCTCGTGCTCGGCCAAAGAAAGGAGGCCGAACGCGCCGTAGATAAACTTCTGGACGCCATGCGGCAAGCCGTGCAAGGCGGAGAAAAGGTGGTGCTTTCGGGTTTCGGAAGCTTCTACCCCAAAATTCGCCGCGCTCAAAAGCGCCACAATCCCAAAACCATGGAGCCGGTCCACGTCCCGCCTAAAAGGACGCTGAAGTTCATTCCCTCCGAAGAGCTCTTCAAAAATAACTGAACCGCCTTCCGTTGCAATTTAATTTCGGATTTAGTTAAATATCTCGACGGTTATCTCCAAAAACCATAACGTATGATCACGCTCGAATCGACGGAGCAGGAGTATTTTTCGATAGGAAAGGTGAGCGAAATCACCCAAATTCCTCCGTATGTCCTGCGCTATTGGGAAAGCGAGTTCCACTTGCTTCGGCCCAGCCGCCGGGACTCCGGACACCGGAAATACAGCCGGAAAGACGTGGAGAACATCCTGAAGATCAAGGACCTCCTCTACAACAAAAAGTTCACGATTCCGGGAGCGAAAAAAGCTCTCATCCAGGAGAGCCGCAGACCCGCGGAGCAATTGAAAATTGAGCTCGGTGAAAACGGAGCGGCGGTCGAGCTCCTGCAGGAAACGCAGGCGACTTTAGACGAAATTTTAGATGTCCTTAAATAACGCGGTTCCGGTTCGGTTTTTCGGGGTGTAGTATAGTGGCAGTACGCGCCCTTGGGGTGGGTGTAGTCCGAGTTCGATTCTCGGCACCCCGATCAGAATCAATTTTCATCCCAGGCGAATAACATGCGTTCGAACATCGAAGTTCAAATTCCAGAAGTTACGCGCCCTGACGCTTCCGGGCGCGCGTTGTTTCTTTATGCATCGCCCGACAGCGGCCACAGGGCCTGTTCGGACGCGGTGCGCAAAGCCCTCGAACGGCTGGCCCCCAAAATGGAAACGGCAGGGGTCGATACGATCTCCGCCCTTTATCCGACCCTCGGGCCCCTCATCGAAAAAACCTATCTTGAAATATTAAAATACACCCCGCAAATTTGGAGTTTTCTCTACGACAATCCTGAAATCGAGGAAATTACCCGCGAGTTGCGTCAAATGTTCAGTTTTTTTAACCAGCCCAAAGTAAAAAACATTCTCACCGATTACGATCCGTCCGTTTTCGTCTGCACCCACGCGATTCCCTGCGGCATCGTCGCGGAGCAAAAACGCCGCGGCCTCTGTGATTTGCCTTTAGTCGCCATTGTCACCGATTTCGCCGTGCACTCTTACTGGATTCATCCTGAAGTGGATTTATATTTGGTCGCCAACGATGAATCGCGCCAAACCTTAATCGCCCGCGGCATCGATGCGGCTCGCGTGAAAGTTTCAGGGATTCCGGTCGATCCCGCTTTCAGCGAAAAGCATATCGTCTGGGAAGCGCGCCAGCAGTTGGCGCTCGAAGAAAAGCAGCCCGTGATTTTGCTGATGGGCGGAGCCCGGGGCCTGGGGCCGATCGCGGAAATGGCGGAACAAATTTTGCAAGTGGAACCCGAACCGCAGCTCCTGATCGTGGCGGGACTCAACAAGGAGCTTGAACGGCAGCTGGGGCCTCTGGTCGAACGGGACAATGTTCACCTTTACAGCTACACACAAGATATTCCTCTCCTTATGAACGCAGCAGACATTATCGTTACGAAACCGGGAGGACTCACCTCCTCGGAAGCCCTCATTAAGGAATTACCCATGGTTATCGTTAACCCCATTCCGGGCCAGGAAGAAAGGAACTCGAACTATTTGATCGCGCAGAAAGCCGCGCTCCGGGTCCAGAAAGTTAAAAATTTAAAACGGCTGCTTGAGCGCATGCTCGCGCGGCCCGATTGGATCCTCCGTATGACGCAGAACGCGCGGGCCATCGCAAAACCAAACTCCGCGGAAACCGCCGCGCGGGCCATCTTGCATCTTTTAAGAACGCGCAAACTTGCGACAGCCTCACGCCCAAGCAAGAAACCGCTGCCGGCCTTTATCTGAAATTCGTTTAGTAAAGTGTGCGGTTTCACTTAACCATTCGCGGTCGCGTGCAGGGCGTAGGTTATCGATATTTTGTAAGATCTAAAGCCGCGCAGCTCAAAATTGCCGGATGGGTTCGAAACTGCGAGAACGGCGACGTCGAGTGCGAAGCTCAAGGGCCGGAAGAAGTTCTAGCGAATTTTATAGGCCAGCTTCAAGAGGGGCCCACCTCCGCGAGAGTGGAAAGCGTTTGGCGGGATCAAATTCCGGACCAGGACGATTCAAAACTTTTTGAAATTAAATATTAAAAGGATTCAACCGCATGGAAAGTAGCATTGATTTAGTTTCGCTCTATTTTAAAGAAATCCGCAGGACCCCGCCCCTCACCCACACCAAATTCCTAGAGCTTTGGAAAGTATTCAGCGCGGGCGATATGTCCCAGATGAAAATCGAAAAACAAAGAAAGCGCCTGAGCACAAAGACCCTTCGCAAACTTGAGCAAACGGTCCGCCAGGGCAACGACGCCAAAATCGCGCTCGTGCTCGGAAATTTAAGGCTCGTTATTCCCATTGCCAAGCGCTATTTCCGCCCGGGCCTCGATTTCTTAGATTTGATTGAAGAGGGAAACCTGGGCTTGATGCACGCGCTCAAAAAATTTAACCCTCACAAGGGATTTCGATTTTCGACATACGCTTCCTACTGGATAGACCAGTCGGTGCGGCGCTCGATCGAAGAGCAGTCTAAAACGATCCGCATTCCGCCCCACGCCTGGGAAGCGCTGCGAAAATGGTTCCGCGAATGGGAAAGTCTGTCGTCTTCGCTGGGCCGAAACCCCACGCTCTCCGAAATGGCCGAGCGGCTCAACCTCACCGCGCGTCAAGTAAAAGGCGTCATGGAAGCGGTGGAAGCTTCCCGCGGCATCGGCTCGCTCGACCTGACGCTAGACGAAGAAGATAACCTCTCGCTCAAAGACATCATCTCGGACGAAGCGCGACACCAGCCCGACAAAATTTTTTCGGACCTCAAGCTCCGCGACGAAATGGTTACCGCCATCTCGCGCCTCCCCAAACGCGAGCGTGAAATTTTGATGATGCGCTTCGGAATGGACGGCGGAGAGACCTCGACGCTTGAGGAAGTGGGGAAGAAATATCGCATCTCCCGCGAACGCGTGCGGCAGATCCAGGAGCGCGCCACCATGCACCTGCGCCAAATCGCCCAGAAAATGGGATTGAGTTAAAGGAGTTTCTTCATGGCCAAGAAAATTGATTTAAAAACCGCGATCCGCGACGTTCCGGATTTTCCAAAGAAAGGCATTATTTTTAAAGACATCACGACCTTGCTCGCGCGCGGAGATCTCTTTCAAAGCGTCATCAACGAACTCGCGGACCATTACAAAACCAAGAAAATTGAAAAAATCATCGGCATTGAATCCCGCGGATTTATATTCGGGGCCGCGCTGGCCTACAAACTGAAAGCCGGCGTCATCCCCATCCGCAAAAAAGGGAAACTTCCTTATAAAACAATTTCCACAACCTATCAACTCGAATATGGGACCGACACGCTCGAAATGCACGAAGATGCGGTGGGGCGGGGCAGCCGGGTTCTGATCGTTGACGACCTTCTCGCGACGGGAGGAACCGCCGCCGCGACCGCCGATCTCCTCAAAAAAGTCGGCGCTAAAATAGTCGGCATGGCGTTTTTAATCGAGCTCACTTTTTTAAACGCCCGAAAGAATCTGAAGGGCCAGGATATTTTTTCGTTAATAAAATATTGAAAATTGCCCCCGTAGCTCAACTGGATAGAGCAGGTCCGTCCTAAGGACAAGGTTGGCAGTTCGAGTCCGCCCGGGGGCGAAAATTTCACAGAATTAAAGTACAAGGGAGTAAATAAATGCCTCAAGTTTTATCTTCCAGAGAGCAGCTAAAAAAAGATCCGCTTCAGGAGTCTCTTAAGAAATCCGTGGAGTGGGTCGCAGGAAACCGCCAAACATTTTTGTCCATCATCGGAACGGTGGCGGTCGTCATCGTGGTTGGGGCTTTCATCATTTCCAATTTGAAAAACCTTCGGAAGCAAGCGTGGGAGCATTACTCCGCGGGCCAAAACGCGATGATCATGCAAAATTGGGACGGCGCCATCAATTTATTTAATGGGGTGATCAAAGATTACGGCCATACCCCCGCAACCGTTTACGCGCTGCTTTCCAAAGGAGACGTGCTCTATCGCCAGGGAAAAACGCAGGAAGCGATCGACAGCTACAAGCAGTGCCTTGAAAAAGATCCGCCCAAAATCATCCTGCCCCTGCTGCTCGCGTCCCTGGGGACGGCCCAGGAAGACGCCGGAGATTACAATTCCGCCATCACGAGCTACAAACAATTCACGGCAGAATTCCAGGAGCATTTTCTCGCTCCCAAAACTTATGAATCTCTGGGGAGAGCCTATGAACTCTCGCGCAACCCCGACGCCGCCAAGGAAATTTACGGAAAAATCATCACGCTTTTTCCAGGCACCCCTTGGGCTGAACTTGCGAAAGCGCGTTATCAAGCCATCTCTCCGGTGCCTTTTCAAAACTCGGCCCCTCAAAACCCCGCCGCCACAAAATAACATTTCCTTCACGTTTGACACGACAAAATCGTTTTGCTAGATTTTGGTTAGTGTTGCCTGCCTTACCGGCAAAAAGCCCGTCCAATGGCGGATGGCGCTTAAAACAAGGAGGTTCATTGATGAACACGACTAGACATAAACTTAGGGCTCTGCTAATAGCAACAGTCCTTTGTTTCGGACTTACCAGGTTGTCCTACGCGCTTGTTACCGATGCGAATAGCGGCACATCGTCTGACTCAAATGCCGAGCAAAGCGTTATAGAAAGTACCGGCATCCTTCCGGGCACTCCAGGTGTTACCGGACCTGCAGGACAAGACACGACAGATACGGCCACGGCCGGATTAGGTCTGACACCTCAGCACGAAGTCTATTCATATTACTCAATGTTCTTCGCGGCGGCCTACCTGCTCTTTGAAGAGTGCGTGTACGCCGATGTTTGGGGCGGCAATGGCAAGTCGTGGGGTGGAGGAACGGTCGGCACACCCATCGGTAGATTTGCGACTTTCTTTGGCAGACCCTACACGGGTGTTGCCGGCGGAGTGGGTCAACCCATCGGTGGCGGAGCGGGAATAACCTCGGGGGGCGATGCCAGCGCATCGACCATGCTCACCGGAATTCAAAACGGAGCCTCCGGCGCATACCTCGGAACGATGACCAACGATCCCGCCGGGTTCTTCGGACACGCTCTTTACGATTCCCGGACGCTAGCGCCTCGCAACTTGATCGATCTTTTGTATGCCGTTCCAGTCACTGATAAATTTTACCTGGGACTCGCTTATGCCTATGCAAAAAACAACAATGAGGAATCCTGGAGCGAAAACAGGCCTGGAGCCACTCCAAGTACCTTAAACGATGGTTCGATTAATAACGAGAGAAAAACAACCGACCATCAATTGAACTTCAGTGCTTTGGTAAAAGACATCGGCTCAGTTGAAGTGTTGGACTTTGCCGTTAATATCTCGAGAATCAGCGTCGACAACAAACACAATGAAACTCGTTTGTTAGCCAACGGAAACGCGGCGGCCACGCAGGCCAGCAGCCTTGAGTCCGATGGCGCCGGTTCGATTGGGTTCATCACTCGAGCGGTCGTGAAATGCCCGATGAAAGAAGGCAATAAGTTGGTCACAGCCTTCGGATACAGCCGACCCAATGTTTCCAGCAAGGGAACGATGCGGCTCGACTCGGACGGCAGCGGACAGACCAATAACGTCGCCGCGGACATCGATCGCACTTGGGAGACTTCCGATAAAGCGAATAATATGAAGCTGGATTTAGCCTATCACCATATGCACAATGCGGCTTCCAGAATCATATTTTTCATGAGCTATATCCGGAACACCTCTGAAAGAGAGTTCAAGGTGAACGAAAACAACCCTCTTTCCCTGGGCGTCGCGGGGTTGCGTGACAAGGAAGTTCGCGAAGAAACCGTAATGGGATTGCCGATCGGCATTGCGGTGGAGCATCAGACCTGGTCTAAAGTCGCCACGCGGTTAGGAATTAAAAAGGTGCTCTTTGGCAAAAACAAAGTCGAAATCACCGATTCCACGAACCGCGTAGCGGCAGGAGCGCTCGTATTGGATCAAACATCTAAGCGCTCGTCCAGCTACGATTCATCCGTCGCGCCCACGGTCTCGATGGGTTTAGGAATCAAGCCCCACAAGGACCTCGATATCGACCTTGCGTTGGTTAGCAACGTCTTTGATCTAGACAGCGGCGCTGGCGTTGCTGACCTCATCTCGCGCGCTTCGCTCATTTACCACTTCTAAGTCCTACAAGAAGTTCTTAGTAAAAAAGAAAAGCCCCGACATTGTTCGGGGCTTTTCTTTTTTAATATTTCGCGATGGATTATTGCATCTCAATTTCTCGTTTCACAGCTCTCCAATCGGCCAGGGTTCCAGGCTCGCGCATCCAGCTGGACTTCACCGCAATTGAATGGACCCGATTGTCCCTGAATGCGACCATTGCCGAGGATGATCCTCCCACTGCGGCCCGCACGTTACTCCATTGCTTGATCAATTTGCCCAATTCTCGCGATCTCCAGGTGTTATTTTTTAAAACTTTCTCACCGGCGCTCCAAAATAAAATAGGCGCTTTTGGCATTTTCCAGTGACCGATCCAGCGGCGTATCTTTAGCAGATCTGTAACTTCCCATTCGGTCAAATAAACGATCTGATATTTTTTCTGAAGCTCGTTCAAGGCTTCGGAAGCGAAATCCATGGGTTTGAGCCGCTCCACGCCCGCAAAATCGAATTTGCCCGACAACCCCTTGTAGAGGGCACTGTCGAAATCGACAAGGAGTATCGGCGCGTTTTGAGATACTACCGACAAAAGACCGTAGCCGGTCGATCCCCTAAAAAGATCGTTCTCCGTAAGCCGAGTTGAAATAAGATAGTTGCCCGTGCCGAGTTCAACCGTGAAGAGCATTCTAGCAATGCCTGAACGATTGGTTTCGGCCGCGCCCACGGTAGAATCGTGAACGGAGAATTCAACCGGCGTGTCGCTGATGGATCGAAAGATTTTCTTGCCGTGGCGGTATATCCCAACACTTAAATTCGTCTGCCTGCCCGGCGAACAGATCGCGTCCAGAACGATAATATCGGTGGGTTCCGAATAGACTTCGGGGGATGTAACGGGGACCTGGTAGACCTGATCGACATCGGCCGCATCGATTGGAAAAGTTGTTAGATAAATTGCCGCCATCATCAGCGAGTATGTTTTGAATTTCACGGATGGATACTTATTGGAGAGCTTCTTCGCGGGCTTTTTTACGACGGGCTTGAGATTCGTCTAAACCGATAACAGAAACCTGTTGAACCGCAGCGTCGCCTTCACTTCTCAGCTCCGAGAATTCGTTTTCGGCCGATTTCAGCTGCGCCTGGGTTTTCTTATCCCGAGTGATGCCTTTTGAAGTGATGCGAACTGCCTGCCCCTTCTTGAGCGAGAGTTCATGAAGCAGGTTGAGCAACAGCTCCCCTTGATCTTCCGACAATGCCCGTTCCTCAACAAAATCCGTGACCACGATACGGCCTTCGCTCAAATAGACTTCGGTATCGCCGCTTTCGGCAACATCCATTGAAAGTTCTGTTCCGCGCACCGCCACGAGAGCGGTGGGGGTTTTAAAACTTGTACGCGAGCCAGAAAGCAGCTTTGAAACCCGACCCAAAAATTTACCCTTATGAATTTTAAATGAAGATCCGATTGCCTTTATTTTTCTATCGTAAGT
>JANLTE010000276.1:0-3376 GCA_031362785.1 Elusimicrobiota bacterium | reverse complement strand
CAAAAAAACTCTGCGATCGAAAATTTTCGATCGGCGCCGACGGGCTTTTGGCGCTCGAGAAATCAGATGGGGCAGATTTCCGGATGGTCTACTTTAATTCGGACGGCAGCAGGGCTGAAATGTGCGGAAACGGCGCGCGATGCATCGCGCGCTTCGCCTATTTGCACAAGGCCGCGCAAGATAAAATGGAGTTTTTGACTGACGCGGGGATCATTGGGGCGGAAGTGACGGAAGATTCCGTCAAAATTAAAATGAGCGAGCCCAAAAACCTGCGGCTTGATTTCTCCGTTAAACTTGACGAGAACAAAGAGCTGAACCTTTCATTCATCAATACGGGCGTGCCGCACGCGGCCGTGATGCTCTCAGACGTTGAAAAGGCGGACGTGCAAAACATGGGCCGGACGCTGCGATATCACCGGGAATTCGCCCCCGCCGGGACCAACGTGAACTTTGTGCAGCATAAAGATAACCATACCCTCGCGGTCCGATCTTATGAGCGCGGGGTCGAAGGCGAGACGCTGGCCTGCGGAACGGGGGTCGTGGCGGCTTCCCTAATCAGCGCCGCAAAAAATTTGGTGGAGTCACCGGTTTCCTGCCTCACGCGCGGCGGAGACGCCATGAAAGTTTATTTTAAAATGGTTCCAACGGATTTTTCCTTCACGGAAGTCTATCTTGAGGGACCTGCGGTGGTTTGTTTTCAAGGAGAGGTGGTAATTTAATGTTTAGCGGTTCATTTGTCGCGTTGGTGACGCCCTTTAAGAACGGAATGGTCAATACCGAGGCTTTAATGGAGCTCGTGGACTTTCAAATTGCGAATAAAACCTCTGGACTGGTCCCCTGCGGGACGACGGGAGAGTCGGCGACGCTGTCGCATGACGAGCACGAACGGGTGATCGAAATGGTGGTGCGGCAAGCGCGGCGGAGAATTCCCGTCATCGCGGGCGCAGGATCGAACTCGACCAGCGAAAGCATTTCGCTCACCAAACATGCTTATGAATCCGGGGCGGACGCGGTGCTTTCCATCGTCCCCTACTACAATAAGCCCACGCAGGAAGGGATTTTCGAACACTTCGCGGCCATCGCCAAAAACGTCCCGATCCCCATCATCATTTACAACATCCCTTCTCGGACGGGAGTGAATATGCTCCCCTCGACGCTCATTCGGCTCGCGGAGAAACATAAAAATATCGTCGGGGTCAAAGAGTCTTCGGGAAACATGGACCAGATCACGGAAATCCTGCGAAGCATGGATACTAAAAAATTCACCGTTTTATCGGGCGATGATTCGCTCACGCTTCCGATCCTCGCCGAAGGCGGCAAAGGGGTCATTTCGGTTCTCGCCAACATCGCGCCCAAAGCCGTGAACGAGCTCTATCAGGCGTTCATGAAAGGAAATCTGAAAAAAGCCCAAGAGCTTCACTATAAAACATACCCCTTGATCAAAACTCTTTTTCTGGAAACCAACCCGGCTCCCCTTAAAACCGCGATGGAGATGATGGGGCTTTGCGATTCGGAAATGCGTCTGCCCATGTGCCCTCTTTCGGATGAAAATAAAAAAGCGCTCGCCAAAGAATTGCGGGCCTTTGGACTCATTCGATGACGCGGCTCGTCGTTTGCGGAGCGTCAGGGCGAATGGGGTCGAGAATCCTTGAGCTTGCCCATAAAGATTCCCGCTTTGAGGTTGTGGGCGCGGTAGAGTCCGGCCTCCACGGCTCGGTCGGCCGAAAAGTGTTGGACGGCACAGTTCAAATCAGCGACAACCTAAAAAATTACGCAAACCAGACCGACGTGGTGATTGATTTCACTTCAGCTAAAGGGGCGCTTTCAAACCTGCGGACTTTAATGGATTGGAAAAAAGCAGCCGTGGTTATAGGAACGACTGGATTTTCCAAGCTCGATCACGTTGAAATAGAAAAGGCCGCTAAAAAAATACCTATTTTGCTTTCTCCCAACATGAGCGTGGGAGTGAACCTGCTGTTTAACCTGGTAAGGACTATGGCTTCTCAGCTTGAGGGTTACGACATTGAAATTATTGAAACTCACCACAATCAAAAAAAAGACGCGCCGTCCGGCACTGCGCTTGGGCTGGCCAAGGAAATTACGGACGCCTTGAATCGCAGCATGGAAAAAGATTTAGTTTACGGAAGAAAGGGCGACTCGGGAGCCAGGACCTCGAAGGAAATCGGCATCCACGCGATCCGCGCGGGTGATACCGTTGGCGACCACACGGTGATCTTCGCGACGAATGGCGAGCGGGTGGAAATTTCGCACCGAGCCACTTCCCGCGACGCGTTCGCGCTCGGGGCTCTCCGAGCGGCCCAATGGATCAGCCGCAAAAAGCCCGGCCTCTACTCCATGAAAGACGTTCTTTCCTGACGCCACATGATCTTCTGTCGATTTGAATCCGGCGCAGAAGCGAAATACGGCGTTTTGGACGCCCATGAGATCCAGGAGATTTCAACCGATCCCTTCAGCGCGTTCGAACTGACCGGAGACCCAATCCCATCACAGGAAGTAAAATTGCTGGCGCCCGTTACCCCCACCAAAATTATCGCGATCGGGCTCAATTATCAAAAACACATCGAGGAAATGAAACATGAGGCGCCGTCCGAGCCGCTCTTTTTCTTAAAACCCCCCTCAGCTGTTATCGGCCCCATGGAAACGATCGTTCATCCGGAAATTTCATCGCGCTTGGACTTTGAAGGCGAACTCGCCGTGGTCATTAAAAAAAAAGCTAAAAATGTTTCCGCTGCGGACGCCGCCGAGTATATTTTGGGTTATACCTGCTTTAACGACGTCACGGCCCGCGACCTGCAAAAAAAGGACGGACAATGGAGCCGCGCGAAAGGATTTGACACGTTTGCTCCCATCGGGCCCTGGATCGTGACGGACATAGATGCGTCTGATTTACAAATTGAAACCTATCTGGACGGTGAATTGAAGCAGAGCGGGCGAACGAGCCGGATGATATTTAAAATACCAGAACTGATCGCGCACGTCTCGCAGGCAATGACGCTCGAGCCCGGCGACGTTATCGCGACCGGTACGCCTGAAGGGATAGGCCCCATGCAGCGGGGCAGCATGGTGGACGTCCGAATCGAGGGAATCGGCGTCCTAAGAAATTTCGTTTCGGACCCGAAAGCCCCATGAAAAAATTGTGGAACGAACTTCTCGATTTTTTTTCCGACTCCGAAAACCCGGATGAGCCCATTTACGACCCCGCGCATTTCGCGGCCATGATCGTGATCGTCGTCTTTTCGATCGGCGTTTTGTTCTGGCTCCTCTGGACCCTTTTGGTCTTCGAAGGCGGTATCTTCCGGAAGGTCTGGCCGGCTATCCAAGTCGCGTTCACGGCTAAAACCCTGCAGGATTTCGG
>JANLTE010000253.1:0-4908 GCA_031362785.1 Elusimicrobiota bacterium | reverse complement strand
GCTTACTGGAGGAAGATACTTGGACTCACGGTTATCAAACGCGGGCATCGTTCCTTCCAAAATGTCGACAATAGCTTTATTGATAACTGGACTTTCTATTGCACCGGAAACATAGCGCATTTTATAGTTATCTTTTTTGTCTAGATCCGCACAAATTATTTGCTCTGCGTCGCAAACTACAGCAAGATTTGGGTTATGCGTGACAATGAAAATTTGTCTTCGCTGCTTCGCTTCCTTCATGCATGGCACAAGCAATTCATAAACGGTCTGATTGTCCAAATTCTCTTCTGGCTGATCAATCACCAAAGGAATGTCATCCTTGTCGACTAATAAGTAGAAGACGAGCAAGAGCGTTCCTCGTTCTCCCGGAGATAGTTGATTCAGTTCCTTGTCCCCCATTCTAAGCGAGTATCTCGGCTTCAAGTAGTCCAATGAAAAAATTGCGTCATAAAACGCTATCACGCTTTTGCCCTTTCGGATTTGGTCAGTCACCCTGACGGCTTTACCATCGAGTCTCTTATCGTTCTCTAGTGAGTCTAAGATTTCTGTAAGGAAGTCTTCTATTCCTTTCTCCGTATTAAAATCATGGCGCTCAAGCATACTCTGCAACATCTTGTGTCCTTCCTCCACTCCACAGAATGTTCCCGTTATACCGTGAGTGATGATGTCAAAGAAACTTTCTTCAAAACCTGTGTCAACGATGCCCACCTCAAAATTTAACTGGAATCTCTCTTTCGCTAATGGGCGCTTTTCAATGAACTGGTTTACGGGAGCGTATAATTCACGATACGTGTCTGCCCAATGTCTGATAACTGCATGAATATCCTTCGACTTTGCCAAACGTCGCACACGCTCTTCATTCAGTTTTTGAGGAACGATATCCAAGTCTTTAATCTGTTTCTCATAGTATGTTACCGTGCCTACGGAGGTATCGCTCCCTACAATATCATTCCTCTGTTTTTCCCATGCCTTTAGTGCCCCAACATAACCTTGGTATTTCTTGTTAGGCTCATCGAGTTTTGCTTGCAATTGCTCAATTTGTCCTTCAATCTGTAGTTTCTTCTGAGTAAGGCTATCCGATTTTGAAATATCTAGCTTCTCGTCTAATGCGACCTTTTTATTGGAGAAGGACTTTCGTTTGTCCAGAATGAGCTGCTTATCAACAGAAATTTTAATGACCGAATCCAATGAGAGTCCTATGGTTTCTAAATCCTCTTCACTTTCCGTTACGAATGTATCCAGGTGACGCTGCAGGTTTTCAATTCTAGCGGAGAGTTTGTCTGCAACGGAAATCAATTGTATCTGTTTAGCCTGTTCCTGATTTGTCAAGGTAATATGTCTTTCACATTCAGCGAGTTCTTTCTTCGCTGCATCTACTGCGGTTGCGACCTCAGATATCTCACGCTGCTTCACTGGGTCGTTTTCAGGTTTTGGAACTTCGATTGGTTTCAAATTGTTATGAGCATCTAGTTCCTGTTGCTTAACGGTAAGGAGATTTTCATTTTTATGGCGATATTCGGGTTGATTTTTTTCTTCGAGGGCTATAACTTCCTCATTAACACGATGAAGTTCCTGTTTCAGTATCTGTATCCTTGCGGTAGCTTCGGACGTTTTGTACTCAATTAATTTATCTAGTGACGCTTTACCAAGTCGATCAGCAGACTCAACATGGGAAAAGATGACTTTCTTCAGCTCGTGATCGAAATCGGATTCCTCTATTCTGCCAAGTTGAGTGCAGATTTTTTCTAGAAAGTTTTGAGGAATGTATTTAACTAACTCGGGTTGCTGTTCATCAACTTCTTCCTCCAATCCCTTAGTAATTACAGTCCCACTTTCCCATGTTAATGTTGCCTGAAAACGTTTTGCCTTGTTGTCCTTTGGTTGACGAAAATTTTTCTCGGACAGAAAGGTGAAGTCTCGGTGCTGTTTCGTGTTACACAACAATCCTATCGTATCCGTTAGCGCACTTTTGCCTTTTCCTTTGTTCCCAATGATCGCTACCAAATCCGAGTTAAGCGGTATTGTATTGTCGAACCAAACCTCGCCAGACGTGGCGTTCTGTTTTTGCTCTACCTTTATAGACTTAATGTACTTCGTCTTGTTATTTTGCACATGTGTCACTTTTGGTGGGATATCTCCAACAAACACGCGTTCATTGGGTTCGTTCACAATCTGCAATAACCCCTGAAAGCTCGGATCTGCTTTGATCCAAGTAAAGCATTTCCCAATTCTATCCTTGTTCGTAGCATCGCTAAAGGAGTGTGCGTCGCTACAATCAAGAAGACAATCATTAACACGAGCATCCGTCAAGGCTTTCTTGGCTTTTGCCCAACTCTCAGCCGTTTCTGAAGAAATAAATACTAAGTTGGCTTCACAAATAATAGTCTTCTTCTCTGCAATTGATTGATCATTCCACTTAATGTCGGCCCATTCCGCCTTGCCTACTGCCGTCACAACCTTGCCCTTGAAATAGTGAGACTTAAGGGCCTTGCGAATCGCCTCAAGACTGATACAGAGGTTATTAAATCCCTCTATCAATGGCGCACCAAACTTAACCTGTTCCTTTTGTGGGACACTCTCAATTATAAATGTCCCTAACTCACTCAAGCTTTTCTTGGTGGGTAACGCAGCCCATTTACCAGATTTTCTAATTTGATCGTACTGAGGGGAGAGGGTATACTCGTTGGATAGTGCATTGAGGAATTGCTGTTCTATTACTTCAGGATCTATTTCGTTGGAAAATATGATGTGATAATTAACGCGACTCAGCTGGCTTTGGCTTCCTCCGAACTTATCAAGACGCAATTCAATTACGGGTAAGAACAGCTCGATATTGGACATCCGGCCTTTGGCTTTTTCTGCCAAGATACGCTTATATCCATCAAGAAAAATATAATCATTGATGCCAATTACTTTAAATTCAGGTGGCAACTGCTCGATATCTTGAATAAATCGATCCCAAGGATTAGGTCCGGCATAATTGTTGACAAGAGAGTCCGGCGTGTGTACATGCAAGTCCCACTTTCGCCAAACGGAACCTCTAGGATCATTCATAGCTCATCAGCTCCAGTTTTAATATCCAACTGAAATTTTTTATTATTGACCTTTTGTGTAACATTGATCGGTTCACGGTGATTTATGAACGAGCCATCAGGTCGTTGATGTTCCTGGCTTTTATATATTTCGCCGGGTCTGGACCGACTGCCAACGCCTTAAAATGTTCTTCACCACATTTGATCTTCGCGCTTTCTTTGTCGCGTAAATCTTCAGTGAAGAGGCTGCCCTTCGTTTCCACAACGAAGTAAAGGCGTTCCGTGCCGTCTTTCTCAACGAGTACGGCCCAATCCGGGTTGTAAGTGCCCAAGGGCGTAGGGACTTTGAACCAGCCGGGCAGTTTTGCGTAAACTTTTACTGCTTCGTTCTTTTCTAACTGCTCAGCAAAGGTTCCTTCCACATCAGAACTATAGATGACCTGTTCGTATACAGACTTATTTGCTGCCAGCATGTTTTTGAGGTAGCCGGTTAATTCCTCCTGTTCGAAAAGCTCTTGCGCATAGTAGTGTTCATTACCAAGGCGCTGATATTTTATGCCGTCCACGATGGCAAGGCGCTTGGTGTGGTTAATGGCTTCAGATGCCTGTTCAACGAATTGCTGTGGGTTCCGCTTAAAATCATCAAGACGGCTGCTATCAGTTAAGATACGAACGAGGCTGCGACGAGTGAGCTGGGTCTTGTCCTGCAAATCCGTCAGAATATCGGGCAATTCTATGTCGCTTTCTTCAATGGTGATTGGTGCGGCAACAACTGTTTCTGTCGTTTCCACTCCCGCTTTGCCTATTGCAAGTTCAGCCTTACGCCATTGGAGATGGGATTTATTGATCAGCGGCGAGACCTTGATCGACTCCGCGCATCGCCTGAGGAGCGCTTCGTTGTCAAATATCACCCGATAGGTAGTTTTGTGCTTGATGCGATCCCATAGCGCCTTGAACTCTTCACCTTGGAACACAGCCTGGCGGGTCTTCACTTGCTTCCGTTCATCAGCATTCTTTATTTCCAGCTTGCCAGCCAGTTTGCGGAGTACATCCTTCACCTGTGGCAGTTGCGCGGTGAATGGTTGAGGAACATTGAATGTACCGTCCTTGAGTGCCTGTTTAAGAGAATCCTGCACTTTGCCCTTATGATCCACATATCCGGTGTCCCGAAGTATTTGCCAGAGGGCTTTGGACTGTTCGAAACCTAGTGGTGCGGGTTTCCCATCAGGGCCAAGGACAGAAATGGCCGCGAATTGATGCGACTCCACAATGCCGAAGCGGATGCCGGTGTCAGTCTCAATTTCCTTCTGAAGATTATCAGCGAACTGCTCGTAGCTCTCCGTTGCAATTACAGTGAGGGTATTAATCTCGAAGCCACGCAGACGCTCACCGCGTTGGTTCACACAGAGGCGTAAGCCGCGTCCGATGGTCTGGCGGCGTTGAAGTTCACTGGCCATCTCGCGCATGGCGCAAATCTGGAAGACGTTCGGATTATCCCATCCCTCTCGCAGCGCCGAATGGGAGAAAATGAATTTCAGCTTTGTATCGAAACTCAATAGTTTCTCCTTATCCTTCATGATAAGGTTATAGGCACGCTCAGCATTATCGCGATTGCCCTGATTGTTTTCATCGGTGTCCGCCCATTTGCCCTTCTTATCAATCGAAAAATATCCGTCGTGAACTTCTTCGGCGGCTGAGCGAATGTCCATCTCTTTGAAAAGGCTTGCATAGTCCGGATGAGTAGCAAGTCGGCGATACTCCTCCTCGAACATAACGGCGAACTTGCCCTTCACAGGCAAGCCATCCTCTGTATAGCTTCTATAATTTACGACAGCATCGATAAAGAACAAACTTAAGACCTTGATACCTTGAGGCG
>JANLTE010000231.1:0-1613 GCA_031362785.1 Elusimicrobiota bacterium | reverse complement strand
GTAGAGGTCTGCGATTTTTTTTGCAATCGCCCCGCTCAATTGATCGGAAGAAATCCCCGCCGCTTGGGTCTGCCCCGCCGGAAGGATGTGAGCGTTTCCGTCCGGAGCCACGACCGTGGTCCTTCCGAATTCGGGGTATTGTATAAAATCCGCGGTGACGATTTGTCCGGGCTCGATGATTTGCGTGGAGGCGTGCAGGATGAATGGTTTTGCTTCCAGGGGTCCAAATTTGTTAATGACCGGGCCGCTGGTTTCAGCCGGCGGCTCTAACTCCGCCTCGGGCGCGGAGTCCACCGTTTCTTCCGGCGTCGGCCCCTGCGCTTGCCATGGCCGCGCCGTGTTGTAAACGTTTAAGATCAGCTGGTCTCCCGTGCGCTCAATGTCGTAGGGCAGATTTTTTCTGAATGAAACCGATACTTTAACTGTCGGAGGGTTGGCCGAGACCCGCTTCACCTGAATTTCGCGAATAAATCCTTTCTTCGGCTTTAAGCTCTGCAACTTAAGCGGTAACTTGTTTTTTGTTTTATATAAATAAATCACGGCCGCCGACGGCTCTTTGCTTTCTTCTTCTTGAACCGGAATTTCCTTAAATTCATCCAGGCCCGGAACGCTCAAGATCAGCCTCGTCACATCTTTCTTTTCGGATATTAAAAGTTTGGAAAGCAGCGCGATTGAGTTTGCAGGCGTTTGCTCTTTTGTTTGCGGAGGTTCTTCTGCTTTCGCGGCGGGTGTCACTGGAGCTTTGGGTTGGGTTGTCTGTTCGGTTTCCGATCTTTTCTTTTCCCGGATCCTTATTTCGGACCACTTATCAATTTCTCCGTAGAGCTCGGTCACGTCGAACTTAACGGTTTTATATTTTTCGCGGAGCCGGTTTAAAATGAACAGCCGGTCGTTGGAGCTTAATTTGTTCGCCTTCGTCGATTTGTAGTAGTAGCTCAGATCCTGTTTGAAACTGTTTTTAGTGAGTTCGGCGCGCAGCGCGGCAGGCCACAGCATCAGGCCGATCAATAAGGTTTGAGCGATTTTTCTCATCGTTTTTTATTGTCCGCGACGGACAAAAGCGAGCTTGGGATTTTCTGCGAGGACTGCTTCACCCTTTTGTTGTTGGGATCGCGGATCATCTTTCCGTCCACGATAAAGTTATAAGTGTATTCGCCGGGCGCAATCATGAGCGTCAGACTCCAGTTCCCATAAGCGTCTTTCCTGAGGAGTTTCGGGCTCCATTGATTGAAATCCCCGACGATGGAAACGCGTTTGGCGGCGATGTCGCTGTACCGAAATGAGATCTTCCTGGGAGGGCCTATCTTCTCTTCCTTTACGATCGTCGCAATAGCGGGCGCCGTGCTCGGGGCCGCTGTCGGAGTGGACGATGCGGCCGGTTCGAATTGAATGGGAATTTTGATCGGAGCCTCAACGGGAGGCGCGGCTGTCGTGGTGGCGCCGCTGGCTTGCGAAAGGTTTTTTTTGCTGATTCTGTCCCAGATTATAAATCCGGCTCCGCCCATCACCAAAAGATCGAGGGCCAAAAGCGTCATTAAGAAACTTCGGCCCATCAGCGCGCGGAGCCTGAAATAGAGGCGAGGACCTGATAGATCTTTTCGATTTTTGCGGAG
>JANLTE010000150.1:0-4404 GCA_031362785.1 Elusimicrobiota bacterium | reverse complement strand
TTCCTGGCTGATGCCTTCCACAGCGGAAACATATTCGACATACTTCGACACATCCTGCGTCATGGCGACGCCCGAACGGACGCAACGATTTTTTAAGCTGGAATAAAATTCCGCGTATCCGATTTTTCCGAGGCGGTAGAGCAGGCTGTCCTGAAGCAGTTCGACGAGATCATTTTGGCTCAGTTTGTTCGAAAGGGCGACGAACAGTTTTTTCTGCTCTTCCGAAATTTTCCTGAAATCCATGCTCTTCTCGAGCGAACGGGTTTTCAGGTACTTGCCGATATTGGAATACTGCGAGCGATTTGAAGTGAATACCTGATGGTCCGCCCGCGCCAAAAATTCGATCCTGTCTCCGAGCGGTTCTTTTTGAGCGTCAAAAAGGATGCGGCTCGCGTCCATTTCCTTCTGCGATGCGCTGTAAGTCTTCTCTTTCAGCTGCGTTAATACGGACTCCACCTGATTCTCCCACTTCGTGATGTCCGCTTTCTTCGCCAATGTCTTTTTGAACGAATCGACCTGGTCTAAATAGGTTTGCTTTTGTTCCAATCCATAAAATTCAGCTTCGCTCTCTTTTCTTTCCAGTCCGGCGAGCTCAACGCCCGTGATCAACCCGCTCTTCATGAGGTATCCGGCGACTTCCATCAGGCTTTCGCGGTCTGGATACTGTCTCCAGGTTTCCAAGCCTTCCATTTTCCCTTCGGAACCTTCGAGGCCTACGAGGTCCGCTCCAGATTCACTCAGTTCATTAATAAGGAAGGCGAGGTTCCGCTGCACGCCGTACACATCGTGCACATCCTGCAGGTTCACCACGAAGGGCGTTTTGGCGACAATGCGACCCTTCACCATTTTCAGTTCCTGGCCTTTCGCCAAGTGGACTTTCTGCACGCTGCCGAACGCGCCGACTTTCTCCCACAGATCGGAGGGGATGCCGTTTAAATTGCCGTTAGATCGAGCAGAAGGCGCGCGGCGCTTCAGGAAGTCTTTTTTGAACAGCGCTTCGGAGAGGATGTTGCGGTTCTCTTTTCCGCGGAGCAAAGTCGTTTCGATGTCGGCCATCTCTGCGCCCAGTTTACCGGGCGACAAGGAGTCCTGTACCGCTCCGACGCCGCCCATTTTGGCGGACGCCAGCTGAAGCGATTTGGAGGCCTTGCTGCGTTCGCTCCAAATGGAGGCCTCCGCGAAGGGCGCGGAGACGGTCGTAAATAAGAAACTCAGCGCAACGATAAACGCGATGCACCGAAGGGGGAGGTGGTTCTTTTTACTTTGCAAATACTTGATCATTTGTTTCTCCTTGTAGAGCGCAAAAAAAATCAGCCCGAACTTGCGCCGGACTGATTTCTTAAACACTCTCTTCATTAATATTAAATTTTTGCGCGCCTTCGCCGTTTCGATTATTCCCAAACCTGCGGCACAGCATGCGTTTTAAAACTGCGTCAAATCTCTTTTCCGCTCGGGCCTTTAATAAACCGATGTCGATCCCATTATCTCGCGGCGTTCCCCAGACAAATACAAGTCTGCCAACGCCCAATTTTGCGGAATATTTTTCCGATTTCAGCCAGCTCTTTTTCTCGAGCTTTATATAACTGACTTGCTTATATAAGGAAAAGGTTGAATGGTCTCCAAAACGCGTTTCAGACTCGGAATCCAGACTTTGCGCGATTGCACCGGATGGGGAAAGTTCCCCTGTAGATTTAAATATGTTTTGAAGGGCCTTTTCGGACTGAAGGGTGATAAAAACGATCCATCGATGACCTGTTTCTAGCGGCGGCACCCTGGAGTCAGGCCGGACCGCGGACTGAAATTGAACGACCAGCAGGGAGACGCAGGACGCAGATTGCTTCGCGTCCAGAGGCGAGAGCGCCTGGAGGGCGGAATAGCCGTTGTTAATTCCAGAGAACTGGAAGAAACAGATGAAGGTTAAAAGTCGCAGGACTTTGCTTTTCATATAGCTATAAGTTTACATCATGAAACATGAACAGGACTTTAACAAAATGTAAATTACTTGTAACATTTTACATTTGAAGTCTAACCGCTATTGCACCACTAAAGACGACGGACTTGCCTCCCCCGGCAAGTCCGAACGCCATCGTACAGCTAGGTATTATGTCGCTAGATTACGCCTGTGTCTCCAGATTACGCCTGGAACTCAATGACGATCTTGTTATGGAATTCCCGCATGAGGTCCGACAGCGTCTCCACTGGCTGAATCATGTTCGCATTGATGATCTTCATCATCGTATACCTTATATTCACGCTATCCATGATGCGGGAGGGGTTGGTGGTCATGAGGGTGAATCCGTTCCTGGCCCAGTCCGTAGGCAGTTGCGCGACGATTTTTTCGATCCGAACGAGCCCTGAGTTCAGATCCTTGTCGGACGCCATTAAGACGATTCCAGCGCTGATCGCTTCAGCCAAACCGGGAATTGTATTTTTCGCGAGAGTCAGCGCATCCTGCGAATCTGCAATCAGCGCAAGTTTATTCTTTCCGTCTGAAGCCTGAACCTTCGCCAGGGCATTTTGCACCAACGCTCGCACAGCCGAAGCTTGATCAGGCGAAGCTTGCATAGCCAGATTCAGATCTGTGACCTCGATCATTTCTCTTTCGATCAAGGCGAGATCCGCAACCCGCGTTTCCGCGCCGTAAACCGCGGGATGAATCGCGCGATGGGCCAGCGCAAAACCTTTCGCCATGCCCGTTTTGAAGGCCTCCGTGGCCTCCGCGCGAGACAGGCCGCCAAGGAACAGCGCTCTGACTGCCTGAACGAGTCTGGCGCCTAACGATTGCTGCGCTACAATACGCAGACCTTTGGATCGAATATGCAGTAGCTGAGGATCCAAATCCGCTAAAAGGGCGTGCACATTTACATTTAGAATGGAGCCAAGCAGAGCCGCGATGGCCGCGCGATTGCCGGCGACATCGCCATTGCCGGACTGCACCATGGAAAGCGCCGCAACCATGCCGGAGACTTCCACATCAGCGGCATTTGAGCGCCCCAGGTTGGGATCTGCCTGCAACTCTGTTAGCAGAGAGCCTGCATTAGCTCCCTCCTGCTGCGCCCGGAGTGCAAGATCGCTCGCTTGAGTCTTTCCAAAGAATTTCCGAATGGGCAGCGCCCAGCGCGCAGGATTGCGGAGGTCGGACCAGAGTTGCTTCCAGTTCATATCCCCGGTTATGTCCCCGGAGGCATTGCGGAAGTAACCGTTCTGACCCCGACCCATGAATTGCGCGACGAGCAGGGTCAGGATAGTCAGTGGATTCACGCTGTGCATCAACTCGACAGCAGAATCGTCGCTCGAAGACGAAGTGTTGTCAGCGTTCGCGGTCTTCCATACTTCTAGGCGCTACCACTGTTCGAGTCGTTTCCACTGCTCAAACTTGTTTTTTGTTTCGTAGTGCATGGCCAGAATTTTCGTGGGCAGGAGATCATAATAGCCCGTGGGCTGTTTGGTGTCTTCATCCACCAGCACCTGGACTTCTTCCAGGAACTTGTCTCGCCGATTCATTTCGGCATCCCACAATTCCTGATCGATGCCGAATAGTTTGGACAGGTCCTCGGACGATAGGTTCAGACCGCGCAGGTCCATGGAACCCGGCAAGGGCATGTGTCCCACGGGAGTTTCAACAGATTCAGCCGGTCCGTTTTTGATGAAGCCCAAAATGCGGGCCAGGAGCCGGATGTTTTCCACATAGCCGGGCCACAAAAACCTTTTTCCAACCCGTTGGAACCAATTGACATGGAAATAAGGGGTATCGCCCATGAAGTCGATCCATTCCTGGGCATGCAACCGCATCGCCGTCGCATAAAAGCCGTCGTTCGCATAGGGATCCGTTTTGGTATCCGTCGCGCTTCCCTGAGCCGCGGTCGCCTGAACAAACATCATGAGGCCATCGTAAGGGCCGAACCCATTTGGAGTCTGCATGAGCATCGGCTGAACCGAAGAATAGACCCGTCCGCCGAACAAAATTCCGCCCAGGGGAACGCCGTTAGGAGATTCCCACTCGCTGGAATTAACTTGAACCGCGTTGATCGGAGTCGTAAAGCGGCTGTTGGCTTGCGCCCAAACATCATTGGCCCTTTCCGGGGAGCGGTCGACAATTTTTTTGCCCAACCAGTCTTCCCAAGCGTCCAATTCGGCTTTCGGCCTGTCCCCTCTGCCTAAAACCCAGCTCAGCCAGGCATTTTGCTTCGAGGACTTCGGAGCCGTGCCCTTCAACCAGCTCTCGAGCTCGTCAAATTGGGCCGGTTTGGGACCTTTATTGAAGGCCCACTGAATCCATGGGTCGGTCGATTCCGTAGACCGGCTGTTCGACAGCAACTGATCCAGAAGCGCGTCGAGTCCCAGAGATTTGGGAGCGTTCTCTTTGAGCCACTTGTGCCAGTCCGCGCGGTCCGTGGGCTTGGG
>JANLTE010000062.1:0-1974 GCA_031362785.1 Elusimicrobiota bacterium | reverse complement strand
AGACTGCCAGACCGCGCGGCCGACGAAGAACGGGCCAAGGCGGTCCAGGTAGAGCGTCGTCTGCTGTGTCTTGCGCATGTCCTGCACGATGCGGGAAAGCGGATACAGCTCGGAGCCCACCAGCCCGATCACAAACTCGTTGTCGCGCGCATCGATGCCGTAACAGCTCAAGCGAATGTCCTGCACAAACCCCGCTTCCCCGTAAGCGCGGCCGAGGAGCGCGTGCTCGCCTAGAATCTTCCCTTGCTCTTCACGGCTCAAACCCGCGAACTCCGGCTTTCTCCGTAATGGGTACCAGACCGCCCAGGGCAGGGCGGGGTTCAGGGCGTTGCGTCGAAATTTATTCAGCAGCCAATCTTCCAAATCCGCTTCCCGGCCAAGAGCGTAAGTGCGGCCCAGCATGGTCATCTCCGGCTTTTGCTTCAAAGACGCGAAAGCGGGGCCGGTGAGGAGGGACCGGACTTCCTTCACAAAAATTTCGGGGTTCTCGTTCATGAAAAGCAGGCCGACGCCCCGAGGATCGTTCACATCGCGATACACCACGGACTCCAGACCGCTGGCCGAAACGGCCTCCACGATCTTGTTCGTGTCCGCGCATTCCGTGTACACCTGCAATTGAAAATAGCAGCGCCGATTAGAGGATTGCGGTTTTCCGTCCCGCAGAGCGCCGTATTCCAATAGATCCAACTTTTCTCTTTCGATTTGATGTGTTTCCATGCCGCTCATTATACAAAACTCACCCGCGAGAGTCTGCGGCCATCGCGTTTCGGCGTCGAAAGTATTCTGAGTGAAACATTGGTAAAATAGAGCATGTTTATTCAGCGATGGCTTAAACGGTTATTTCGGTTTACCTCGCATTCCAGCCACAAACGGCCGGCGCACTGGCCCACGAAGGAACAAATGACGAGTCTCCCGCCGTTCGAAGCCCTAACTCTTGGAGATGTCGTGAAAGTGAACAGGCCGGAGACCGCGCACCGGGCTTTTAAGGAAATCTCGATCGAGAGCGTCGTGGGCTTCGACACAGAATCCAAGCCGACTTTTCAAAAAGGAGACGCTTCCACCGGACCCCACATCGTCCAGTTCTCCACATCCCGCCGGGCCTATGTGTTCATCCTCCATGACCCGGAATGCCGAAAGGCCGCGGGCGCGCTGATCGCCATGAAGGAGCTGAAGAAAGTGGGGTTCGGCCTCGGGGATGACCTCCGCCGCATCCGAGTCAAACTGAACATTGAGCCCGGCAGCGTGTTGGACCTGGAAACCCTGTTCAGGGAAAAAGGCTTCGGGCGAGGCGTCGGAGTTAAAGTGGGGCTGGCGCTGCTCTTTAAGCGCCGGTTCATGAAATCCAAAAAGGCGAGCACCTCGAACTGGGGTCGATCGGACCTCACTGCCGCGCAACTCCTCTACGCCGGCAACGACGCCTTCGCCGCCATCTGCGCCTATCACGCCTTAACTAGCCGATAACGGTGGCTTACGCTCCGGTTACAATAAGTTCCGGCGGGATGCGAAGCAGTTCGATTTCGGGATGGTCCTTGGCAAAATATTCCAGCGCCCAGGAATTGGGGAACAAGATCACGTTTCGTCCGTCACTATCCTGGGCCCAAGCGCATCCCATGGGCAGATCGAACGGTTCAAATGGTTCTGATTTCGCGGCCAGTCTCAACCATCGCGCCGCAATCCAAGCAGTGTTCTCAAGTTTAGACTCCACCCCATATTCCGTTTGAAGCCTGAATTGGAGCACTTCAAACTGCAGAGGACCCACCGCGGCTAAAAGAGGCACCCTTTGCCCGGAATTCTTCATGGAAAAAGGCTGCACGATCCTCTCATGGAGCAGATGTTCCAGACCTTTCCGGAAAGGCTTGAATTTTGAAGGGTTAGGATTGTGAAGAAAGGCAAAACATTCGGGAGGAAAGCGGGGTATCTCGTTATAAATAATCGCCGGGTCCTCGGTTAATGTGTCGCCGATATTGAACTCCC
>JANLTE010000097.1:0-7927 GCA_031362785.1 Elusimicrobiota bacterium | reverse complement strand
GCCCCAAATTGTCCAATAACATCATGGGGGATGGTGGTTCCAACCAGCGGCACGAAAATTAGACTTTTCTTGGCACGGTTTACGGCTTTGGCGATCGCCGCTTGCACTTCGCGCGCCTTTCCAAGGGAAACTCCCACATGCCCCATTCGATCGCCAACAACCACTAGGCAATTAAACGAAAACCGCTTTCCGCCCTTTACAACTTTTGCCACGCGATTCACCGCTATCACGCTCTCCGAGAGAGTCAGTTGGCTCGTATCAATTTTCATTAAAACTCGAGCCCCCCCTGCCTAGCCGCATCTGCCAACGCCTTAATAGACCCATGATAAATTCTACCTCCGCGGTCGAACACGACTTTTTTAATTTTTGCTGCTTGCGCTTTTTCCGCGAGAGCCTTTCCGATCAGAGCAGCAGACTGAACATTGCCGCCCGATTTAGCTTTGCCTTTAATGGATTTGTCGAGGGAAGATGCCGCAGCCAAGGTTTTACCCTGTGAATCGTCAATGATCTGGGCGTAAATCTGCTTTAAGCTGCGATAGACTGAAAGTCTAGGACGCTCAGAAGTTCCAAATACTTTTGTGCGAACGCGCGCTTTACGAAAACGATATCGATCCAATACAGACGTCATTTCTTGCCTCCCGCTGCGGCACCGCCGCCGCCCACTGCTCCCGCCGCTTTACCTGCTTTTCTAAGGATATGTTCACCCAAATACCGCACACCCTTGCCTTTATACGGTTCAGGCGGGCGCAACGATCGAATTCGAGCGGCAGTAACTCCCAGTAAATCCTTATCCGCGCTGGACATGGTAATTAATGTTTGCTTTCCATCCACTTCAAATTTAATTTTTTCGGGAACTTTGAATTCAATTGGATGAGAGAAGCCAAGCGCCAGGCTTAAGGTCTGACCGTTTTTAGTCGCGCGATACCCGACGCCATGAATTTCTAAATCTTTCTTCCAGGGAGTTGCAACGCCATGCATCATATTGGCTACGAGAGTGCGGTTGAGTCCGTGCAGCGCCCGGGCGTTCGGCGCCTCGGTTACTTTCACCGAGATCACAACTTGCTCTTTATCCACCTGCACTCCAAGCTCCACAGGAATGCGTCGGGACAAAGTCCCCTGTGGACCTTTGACCTCAATGTCCTGGCCGTTCACCTGAACGGTGACACCTTTTGAAATTATTATTGGTTTTTTTCCTACGCGGCTCATCGTATTACCAAATGTGGCAGAGAACTTCTCCGCCCAATTTCATTTGCCTCGCTTTCTTACTGGTTAAAAGACCTTTCGAAGTGGATAGGATTGCCATTCCCATACCGCCGTCAACCTTGGAAATCCTGCTATGCTTCTGATAAATCCTCAGACCCGGGCGAGATACGCGCTTAATTCCTCGGATGACCGGCTCGTGATCGACTTCAGTATAGCGCAACTGTACGCGGATAAATGGAACCTCATGCTCCTCCATCAATCGTACGCTGTGGATATAGCCCTCATCTTTTAAAACTTTAGCGAGCGCCATTTTTAGCTTTGAATAGGGCACATCGGCCTTTTCAAGGCCTTTTGCATTCGAGTTTCGTATTGCGGTGACAAAATTTCCAATAGGATCCATGTATTTTCCTTGTGATTACCAGCTTGATTTGCGCACGCCTGGGATTTCTCCCTTGAGTGCCATGTTTCTAAAACAAATTCGGCAAAGACCAAAATCTCTATAGAATCCGCGAGCTCGCCCGCATTGGTTGCAACGGTTGCGATATCTCGTCGCAAATTTCTGAGGCTTGCTCATTTTTGCAACCCAGGCAATAGTGGCCATTCTGTTATATTCTCCTTAAAACTACTTCGCGCCCGGAGCTTTCTGTTTTTTAAAGGGAAAGCCCATCAATTCGAGCAGTTTTCTAGCTTCGTCATCGGATTTGGCGCTGGTTGCGATAGTAATGTTCATGCCTCGAGCTTTATCGGATTTTTCAACGTTAATTTCCATGAATATATGCTGCTCTTTCAGGCCCAAATTGTAGTTTCCCTGGCCGTCGAACGCGGTGGGTTCAAGGCCCCGAAAATCGCGAATACGGGGGATAGACACCGATACGAGGCGATCCAAAAACTCAAACATGCGATTGCCTCGCAAGGTGACTTTAGCGCCAATGGGCATGCCTTGGCGAATTTTGAAATTGGAAATGGACTTTTTCGCGCGCTTCACTTGAGGCTTTTGACCCGAAATGGCCGCAAGCTCTTCGGAAGCGATGTCGATGACTTTAATCTCCTCTCGAGCTTCTTTGAGCCCCATGTTTAAAACAATTTTTTCGAGGCGGGGAACAGCCATTGGGTTCTTATACCCAAATTCATTCACCATTTTTGGAACGATTTGCTCCCAATAGGTTTTCTTAAGGCGCGGGGTATAGAGTTCTTTGGTTTCAGTTGTCATAGCACTATTCAATAATCTCCGAACATTCACGGCATTTTCGAGTTTTTTGGCCGCCACTTAAAAAATGAATTATAGCGCGAGTCGGCGCGTCGCAACGAGGACAAACGAGCATGAGTTTGGACTGATGAATGGGAGATTCCTTTTCAATGATTCCACCCACTTCCTGGCCGCGTGTTTTTTGATGGCGCTTCACCATGTTGAGCTTGGAGATTACAAACTTCTCCAAACCCGCGAGTTTTAAAACTTCGCCGCGTTTACCCTTTTCTTTTCCGCGCAAAATGATCACTTTGTCTTTTTTCTTGATCCACATAGAGTTACACCACTTCCGGAGCTAGAGAGATGATTTTCAAATAATTTCTTTCGCGGAGTTCTCGCGCCACAGGTCCAAAAATTCGCGTCCCCTTAGGCTCGCCCTTGTCGTCAATAATGCAGGCGGCGTTATCGTCGAATCGCACATAGGAGCCATCGGACCGGTGAGACTCCTTTACAGTGCGGACCACAACCGCCCGGACTACATCGCCCTTTTTGATTGCGGCAGCCGGAATGGCGACCTGCACTGAGGCTATGATGATGTCGCCGAGGCACGCATAGCGGCGGCGCGTACCTCCCAAAATTCTAAAACAACGAATTTTTTGGGCTCCCGAGTTGTCTGCTACTTTTAAAATCGATCGTTCCTGAATCATGGTATTAGACTTTTATGGAACTTCCCTTTATAATTTCGACGAGTTCCCAGCGTTTAAGCTTGGAAAGCGGGCGGGTTTCCCGAATGCGAACGCGGTCTCCCACTTTGGACTCGTTTTTCTCGTCATGAACATAGAACTTCTTGCGCACATTTAAAACTTTCTGATAAAGACCATGCCTAACGAGCCGCTCCACGCGAACCACTCGGGTTTTGCTCATTTTATCCGACAAAACGGTTCCGATTTTTTCCTTAGTCATATTTATCCTTTCTTTTTTACGGTCACAGCCTTTACGTTTACTACCAACTCTTTTTGCCGGATCCAAGTTAAAATTCTCGCCCGCTCGCGTTTCAGACTTCTTATCTCGAGCGGATTTTTTAGGGGCGCCACCGCATGTTTAAACTTCAATCTGTATATCTTCTCCGCGCAATCACCCAACTGAGATTTTAAATCATCTACGGATAAATCTTTGTATAAAACTTTTTCTTCCGCTTTAGCCATTAGTGCACCTCTCGTGCCACAAAACGGGTCGGAATTGGAAGCTTATCCGAAGCCAGGCGCATGGCATGCTTAGCTTGATCCGATGGCAAACCGGCGAGTTCAAACATCATCCGTCCTGGCTTTACAACCGCCACCCAATACTCAGGGGCGCCTTTACCCTTACCCATTCGGGTTTCTGCCGGCTTTTTGCTGATCGGTTTATCAGGAAAAATGCGAATCCAAACCTTTCCACCCTTTTTCACATACCGCGTGAGAGCAATGCGGCAAGCTTCAATCTGGCGCGCCGTAATCCAATGGGACCTGAGCGCTTGCAATCCAAATTCGCCGAACGAAACCTCGTTACCGGCTTTAGATTTTCCCTTCAGCCGCCCTCGATGGGTTTTGCGATATTTGACTCTTGTAGGCATTAACATGTTTAATCTATATCCTCGTCCTTAAGTTCGACAAGAGTTTCCGCTTCGCCAGCCCCTTCAGTGGGTAAAATAGGCCCGGTTTTAATTTTTCCTTCTTCTACGGCCTTCGCAAGCTCTTCCAAGCGCTCCTTTTCAACGAGCTTCACGGCTTCGGCCATCATTTCGCGCTCGGTCTTCTTGTAATGTTCTTTTTTAAAAATCCAAACTTTAACGCCGATGCGGCCCATTTTGGTATGCGCTTCGCTGAATCCATAATCGATTTCTGCGCGGAAAGTCTGGAGAGGAACTCGGCCTTCGCGCATCCATTCGCGCCGCGCGATTTCATTGCCGCCGAGTCGTCCGCCAATCATCACCTTAATCCCCTGCGCTCCGCCCTGCATTGTACGCTCCATCGATTTCTTCATGGCTCGGCGATAGCTGGTGTTCTTCTCAAGCTGGAAAGCGACTCCTTCAGAAACAAGTTGAGCATCCAGTTCAGGGCGCTGAATTTCAAGCACGCTCACATTAACCGAGCCTTTGAGCCCCGCAATTTGCTCAATGTCGCGAATTATATTTTCAATATCCTGGCCCTTTTTACCGATCACGATACCAGGGCGAGCAGTGTGGATATTAACTTTCAAAAACTTTCCTGCTCGTTCTATTATGATCCGAGAAACTGCGGCAAGCCGCAGCTTCTCCCGCAAATATTTACGAATGAGGCGGTCTTCCTGAATCAGGGCTGGCATATCATTTTTGGAAAACCATTTGGACTGCCAATCGGCGGTGTAGCCAAGCCTGATGCCTATCGGATGAACTTTTTGTCCCACGAGTTACGCCTCCTGCTTAACTTTTTGCAAAGATTTTTTATGACCCTCATCTGAAACGATGACCGTCAAGTGACAAGTTTTTCGCTTATATAAAGACCCTCGGCCCATTGCGTAAGCTCTCATCCGTTTTAGGACGGGACCTTCCCCAACCCAAGCCGAAGCGACAATCAGTTTAGGATTTTTCATCTCCACGTCGCCTGCGTTGGCAGCAGCGCTTTTAATGGTTTTAGCAATCATGATCGCAGGGCGCTTCGCTACGAACCGAAGCACTTTAATGGCTTCCGCAACCTGTTTCTTTCGAATCAAGCCTAAAACCTGGTTAACCTTACGGGGCGCAAATCGCCCAAATCGAACTTTCGCTGTCGCTTCCATTTTTATCCTTTATGTGAGATCCGTAGCTTCTTTGGTATGAGCTTCACCGTGGCCTCTGAAGTGCCGGGTTGGAACGAACTCGCCCAAACGATGACCTACCATCTGCTCTGAAATGTAAATCGGGGTAAATTTTCTTCCGTTATGAATTGCCAGGGTATGGCCCACAAACTCAGGAGTTACCGTAGAATTCCGCGCCCAAGTTTTAATGACTTTCTTGTCCAGAGAGTCATTCATCTTAGTTATTTTCTTCAAAAGCTTCTCGTCCACATAAGGACCTTTTTTTGTTGATCGTGACATTTATTGCTCCGTTAGATGTTGACCTGTTTGGCCGATCCGCTCTTTTGCCTGCGGGATACAATCAGCCAGTCCCAGACCTTGCTCGTTCGTGTCTTATACCCTTTCGCGGGCTGACCCCAGGGGGAGGAAGGGTGGTTGCCACCCTTCGATCGTCCTCGTCCGCCGCCGTGCGGATGGTCGACTGAATTCATCGCAGTTCCGCGCACGGTTGGCCGAATACCCATGTGGCGCGAACGCCCGGCGTTTCCGAGAGTAACGTTCTCGTGGTCCGCATTGCCCACGCGCCCAATCGTTGCACGGCTGAGAACGGAAATTTTTCTAATCTCGCTCGATGGCATTTTAAGGGTTGCGTAATCACCTTCTTTGGCCATGAGCTGAGCCGAAGCGCCCGCAGTCCGTACTAATTGCGCGCCACGACCCGGGAACATCTCAACGTTGTGCACTATGCTACCCACTGGAATATCGGAAAGAATCAGGCTGTTGCCAGGCTTAATTTCCGATTGATCGCCCGACATTACGGTATCCCCAATATTTAAGCCTTCCGGATGCAATATGTAACGCTTTTCCCCGTCTTTATACTGAAGTAAGCAAATTCTGGCGCTGCGGTTGGGATCGTATTCGATAGAAACCACTTTTGCGGGAACATTCAACTTTTCGCGCTTGAAATCAATGATGCGATACTGCCTCTTATGGCCCCCGCCCTGATGGCGAACCATGACCTCTCCCGTATTGTTTCTTCCGCCGTGCTTGCGAAGGGAAACAGTGAGAGATTTTTCAGGCGCTTTCTTCGTTAGGTTTGAAAAATCTTCAACCGTGATAAAGCGCCGTGACGGCGTATAGGGATTAAACGATTTGACTGGCATTTTTCTTATTCCTCAGGATAATTCTTGCTCAAGATTAATTTTCTGACCTTCTTTTAATGTGACGATCGCTTTCTTCCAAGCAACTTTGCGTCCTTCCGGCCGACCGGCTGCCAAACGGCGGAGCTTGCCGTCATAGTTAGAGGTTCGAACTTTTTCAACTTTTACTTTAAAAAGCCTTTCAATCTCCTGCTTGATTTCGGTCTTATTGGTGCGAGGATCTACCTTAAAAGTATATTGATTGAACTTATCCTTCGCAATCGCAGAACGCTCCGACACTAAAGGACTCCAAATTTTTTGAATGTTTAAAGACATTTGACGGCCTCGGGAGTGAGAACAATTTTCTTCGCATTTAAAATATGGTAAGGATGGAGGTGTTTATACTCGATCCATTCAAAGTCGGGGATGTTTCGAGCCGCAACGGCCAAATTTTCCTGCATTTTATCTACGACGACTAAGGTTTTTAACGGGAAGGAAAGTTTTTTGAGCCACGCAGACACCAACTTTGTTTTAGCGTCTTTAAGCGCGGGAAGTTCGGAGACGACGATGTTACCAGCCTTTGCTTGAGCCGAAAGGGCGTGAGTGAGAGCGACGCGAATTTTAGAGCCCGGCAGATCGGTTCGATAGCTGCGAGGTTTAGGCGCATGAATGACTCCACCATGCCGCCACAAGGGGGATCGCGTCGATCCTGCACGGGCTCGGCCCGTATGCTTCTGCTTCCAGGGCTTTTTACCGCCGCCTGAAACCTCGCTTCGAGATAAGGTCGACTGCGTCCCTTTCCGTTGATTTTGGAGATAGGCACGAACCACTTCATGGACCAAGTGCCTGTTTAGTTTCGCCACTGCGAAAAGTTCATCAGGCAAATTTGCCATACCGCTCGATTTTCCCTCTTTATAAATTTGAACTTCCATAGATATTCCTTAAATTATTTTTTAGGCGCGCCCGCGGGAGATTTCGCGGGAGCTGCCTTTTTAGCTACATTTGCAGTCTTTTTAACCGAAGTTTTTTGAGCAATGAGCGCGCGTTTATGTTTTTGAGCCTTAATGGTTTCTTTTACAACCACCATGCTTCCGACTGATCCGGGAAGCGCGCCCTTTAACAACAACATCTCATTTTCCATATCAACCTTTACGACTTCAATCTTATGTGTTGTAATCCAATCCTGCCCCATACGACCGGCCATTCTAGTTCCTTTAAAAACTCTCTGAGGCTGCCCCGAGCCGCCGCCCGAAGACCCGCGCGAGCGAACCTTGTCGGAAGCGCCGTGAGAAGTGGGAAGTCCGGAAAAATTATGACGCTTCATGACGCCAGCAAATCCCTTTCCTTTTGAAGTTCCCGAGACATCTACATAATCACCCATAACGAACATTTCAATTGGAACCCTTTGACCAATCTGAAACTTCGAAGGATCCTTCACTTTAAACTCTTTGAGCCAACGGGAAACGGGCATGTTATTTTTTTTGAAATGCTGGACATACGAATTCGGCAAATTCTTTTCTTTGATTTCCCCTACCCCCAGCTGAACCGCACTGTAGCCATCGGACTCGAGGCTCTTAACCAGCGTCACCTGACAACTGCCAGTGTA
>JANLTE010000046.1:0-4431 GCA_031362785.1 Elusimicrobiota bacterium | reverse complement strand
CCGAAACCCGATTCGATACCATAAGTTCAAGTCCCCCCAAATATTGACAGTTGAGGCTTTATATGGTATCTAATACAATATACTGGCTAGTAGTTGGCTAAGCTGCTTCTTCGCCGGAAACGCATTTACTCCGACAGATCCATTAAAGACCAAGTGGTATGGAATGTTTCTTTATCAGAAAAATATCCGGATGGGGTGCGTTACCGGTTAGCCTTTATTGCAAAGCGCGGTCAAAAGCCAGCTGTACTTTATGACAATCATTATCCTAAAGGGCACCACAAACACATCCACGGCAAGGAAATACCGTATGAATATCAAAGTATTGAAAAGCTCTTTGACGATTTTGAGAACGATGTAAAGGAGTCCTTGCGTGAAAACATTTGATATTCAAATTCAATCCGAAACTGAATCACGAAGAGAATTTATTGAAGCTTTCAAGGCAGCTCAGACAAAGAAATATTTTAAGCCAATCATTGGAGTTTCTTTTGTGAGCCTGGAAGCGGTCCGGAACCTTTTGACGGAAAAGCGTCTGGAAATCCTGCATGTTATTAGGGAGAAACACCCCAAATCGATCTATCAATTGGCCAAATTAACTAAACGGAACTTCAGGAATGTCTACGACGATGTGCAGACGCTGAAATACTACGGCCTGATCAAGATGAAAAAATCCGCTAGCCGGTCGAAGAAATCAAAGCGCCTGGCGAAGAGTTTCTCGGTTCCCTACAGCGCCATTAATATCCACACGGGAATATAAATCCGGCGGGGTTAAAAATTCCTGAAACATTTGATTGGACAAGAGCCACCCTTTTTCCGTTGGACACAGCTTGTTCCCTTCCATTTTAAGATAACCCAGGTCTAAATACTTATCAATAATGGAACCGTAAAGGTTTCGCATCACTTTAGATACCGTACACCCTTCCTTTAGCCGCAGCGCAAGCATTAAATCCTCGCCGATGCGGTCTTCCTCGGACAGAATCGCTTCTTCAATGACCGGAGACTTGCCGCATTCAACGGCATCCATATATTCCATCACGCGTTCGGTATTTTTCCGCCGCGCGCCGTCCCAATATCCTGCCGCCGATACGCCCGCGCCCAAACAGTTTTGATTTTTCCAGTATTTCAGGTTGTGGCGGCATTCGTAACCAGATCTCGCGAAGTTTGAAATTTCATAGTGGGTAAAACCCGTATTTTCCAGAGTTTCGCAAAGGACTTCGTACATTTCTGCCTGCAAATCGTCGTCCTTCTCAACTCCCGATTTCTTGAACGCGGTTTTCTCCTCGATGGAAAGGGCGTATGCGGACAGGTGATCGGGAGAAAGCGCCAGCGTTTGGTCTAAGGACTCTTTCCAATCCGCCCTGGATTGGCCGGGCAGACCGTACATCAAATCGATGTTGAGATTCTTAAACCCCGCTTCGCCCGCGAGAGTAAAGACTTTCTTCAACTGATTGAAACTGTGCAGGCGTCCCAGATCTTTCAGCAATCGTTCCTGTGTGACCTGCAGCCCAAAGCTGATGCGATTGACCCCGTTCTTGCGGTAAGTTTCCAGTTTTTCCGCGTCCACGGTCTCCGGATTGCATTCGATGGAGGCTTCAAAATTCGAAGTGAGCGTAAAGACGGAACGAATTGAGTTCATCAGCCTGTTAAACTCCGTTGAGGATAAAATGCTGGGCGTTCCGCCGCCGAAATAGAGCGTATCGATAACAATACCGCGATAAGCCTGAATTTCCCGCTCCAGCGCGCTCAAATACCGCGGAATTTCCTTGAGCAGCCCAGGATAAGCCGCGAAATCGCAAAATTTGCACTTCACCTGGCAAAACGGAATGTGGACATAAAGCCCAACGGAGTTCATTTATGGATTCCCGTAACAGGGCGTGTCATTCCCTTCGGTGTGCCAGTCGACAATTCTCCGAGTTCTCGGGTCCACTTCAAAAATATAATGGCAGAATTCCCCTTATCGATGTTTCTATCGATCATGCTGTTCATGCGGTTGATAAAAGATTGGCGCGGCGTAACGGACGCGCAGCCGCCGAGGATCAGTAAAAGCGCGAATAAACATTTATTTTGAATGATAGAGCACCTCGAACCTGAAGATTCGAGGATATTATAGGAAATGCGGAAGGGGTGTTTTTTGGGGAGCGGTTACTTCTTGAGTTTCGTCATATCGAAAAGGTTCGTGGCCTGGCCGCCGAGGAACCCTTCAAAGCGTTCGGTTTTACCGGTGGCAGGATTTTTGAGGAGAGGTCGTTGCGCGATTTCGAAATAGGCGTAGGTCCAGGGGATTTTTACGGTGCGCTCGCCGTCCTTCACCGGGACTTGGATGACGGCGGATTCGGTCGCGGTTTGGCGGAGTTTGGAACCCCGTTCGCCTTCGATGTCTTTTTTCATGGGGACGCCCGCGTCCCGCATGGCCTGCGCTACTTTTTCGATGTCGTCTAAAGTTTTCACCTGATGCGAGTCTACCGAGGCCGTGAAATGGTTTACATCATAGCCGTTGATGAGCACCCAGGCGCCGAACTGAGTTTCCTTATCTAACTCTTCGACATCCTTTTTCTGCGGCAGTTCCCAGGGGACTTCGCTGAAATAGTCGACCATTTTTTTGAGCAGTTCCGCGCGCACCGCCGGAGTTACCGTGCTTAAGTGATTCAGTTGATGCAGCGTTTCGTCCGTTAACACGGGGCGATGGGATTTGAGCGATTTATCGATGATTTTATTAGCTTTTTCCGATAACTCCCAGGTTTTTAGCTGGGTAACGAAAAGTTTGGGGAACTGCGGATTCGGGTGCTTATAGTGGATTGAACTCAACGATTTGTCCGGAAACTCGTAGGCCGCGCCTTGATGGTACCCCAGCGCTTCGAATATCCGCGAGATCATGAAAATTCCGCACAACGGTTTCTGAGAAGCGATTGTGCGGAACGCGATGTGATCATTGATGAACTTCGCGCCATGAGACTGAACCATGGCTTCATACTTCTGCACATACTGCATTTTTCCCCGATACCGTGTCCAAAGCGTGTCGAAAAGCTCGATCAGAAATTTTTCCTGATCGCTCTGAAACTGGATGTGCTGGTGCGGCGCTTGTAACTGGGGCACGCTATCTTTGGGCATCGATCTGGGCCTTTTGCAATTTCCCCGAATAGTCTATGTAAACCGCTTTCCATTCTGAAAAAATGTCGAGCGCGGTCTGGCCGGCTTCGCGGTGGCCGTTGCCCGTGTGTTTCGTCCCGCCGAACGGCAGGTGCACTTCGGCTCCGATGGTGGGCGCGTTGATGTAGGTGATTCCCGTTTCCATGTCGCGGATCGCGCGCATGACGCGATTGACGTCGCGAGTGTAAACGGATCCTGATAACCCGTATTCCGTCCCGTTCAGCACCGACATCGCCTCTTCGAACGACTTTACCTTAATGAGCGTTAGCACCGGTCCGAAAATTTCTTCCTGGGCGATGCGCATGTCGGGTTCGCCTTGAAAAATGGTCGGCTCGTGAAAGTATCCTTTCGCGTATTCGCCGCCTGACAGTACTTTTCCGCCCGTCAGGAGCTTGGCTTTGTCTTCCCTAAGACCGATCTTCACGAAGTTGGCCACGCTATCCAACTGACTTTTCGAAATGAGGGGCCCCATTTGGACGTCCGCGTCGAGGCCGTTTCCGACTTTCAGCTTTCGCGCCATCGCCACGAGTCGACGGGAAAATTCTTTGAACACGTCCTGATGCACGATGACGCGGCTGGTCGCGGTGCAGCGCTGTCCCGTCGTACCGAACGCGCCCCAGAGCGCCCCTTCGAGCGCCAAGTCCAGGTCCGCGTCTTCCATCACGATCTGCGCGTTTTTGCCGCCCAGTTCAAGTCCGCATTTCTTAAAACTCTTCCCGCAAGCTTCTCCCACTTTGGAACCTACCGAGGAGGAGCCCGTGAATGAAATTAAATTGATGTCCGGATCTTCGATCATCCAGGCGCCCACGGTCGATCCGTTTCCGTAAACCAAATTGACCACGCCCGGAGGAACGCCCGCTTCTTCAAGCGCTAAAACGAGGTGCCGCGAGCTGTCCGGCGTGTACGACGCGGGTTTCAAAATCATGGTATTGCCGCAAAGCAGCGCCGGATAAATTTTCCAGGAGGGTATCGCCATGGGAAAGTTCCAGGGCGTAATGAGGCCGCAGACGCCGACCGGAGCGCGCATCGACATCGCGAACTTGTTGGGCAGTTCCGAAGTCGTGGTCTGCCCGAAGAAACGCCGCCCTTCGCCCGCGTAATAGAGCGCCGTGTCTATCGCCTCCTGAACGTCCCCTTTGGTTTCCATCAAAATTTTGCCCATTTCCCGCGTCATGGCTCGGGCGTATTCTTCTTTTTTCGCTTCTAAAATTCGCATCGACTTCAAAAGGATTTCGCCGCGTTTGGCCGCCGGCACGAGCCGCCACGACTGGTACGCTTTGCGCGCCG
>JANLTE010000422.1:0-3064 GCA_031362785.1 Elusimicrobiota bacterium | reverse complement strand
GGCTTCGACCAGGGTGGCTCCTCGCCCAGTGATTTCAGAATCCCCGAGATAGCCTGGACCTCGGCAAGTGCCTTGCTCGACAGCGGTTGCGCCTCATTCCCGGCCACAACTGACCGCAGTTTCCGCAGGCGTGCCCGTATGCCGTCCCATGTGTCCTGAAGCGGGGGAACGGCCTCGAGCAGGAGCACGTTTCGCCCGATGTTGAAGAGCGCCTCCAGACGCGCTGCCAGTTCCTCTCGCAGCATGGGCCGCTGGAGCAATCGGCACAGCGCCGCCTCCCCGGCCGGGCCCGCCGCGGTCAGCAGGCGCCCGTCGATGAGTGAATGGGAAACTCGGCCCCGGACACGCCCGAAGAACTCGGTTCCGGTCATTTCTATTCCTCACCAGCAGGGTTGATCAGACACGTGATGAGAACGCCAGCACAGCCACACACGTCCCCCATTGCCTGAAGGCACTCGGCCCAGCCTGTTCCGGCTTCCAGGAGATCTCCCAGTCTCGTGGCGCTTTCCAGGAACTCCCAACGTTCATGCATGCAGCTTCGTTCACTGCTGTCGGCATATCGGCTACCGAGCGCCGCCCAACCGATCCACTCTCTAACGGCCTGCCTCAACCGTTCGACGTCCGGGTGAGCCCCTGTCGCCGGCACTCTTTCATCCGACAATTGAAAAGCGGCAAGCAACACGCATGCCTCTTCGAGCCTTCGAGCGAACTCCCTGCGAACCGCGGGGTGCCCGCGGAAGTGATCCCTTGTCGCAGCTTGGATCTCGTCCACATCCGCCCCACGCCCAGCGAGATCAGCGATCAGCGCTGAGCAGGACTCGAGCCCCAGCTTGACATTTCTCACCGTGATCTCACTCTTGCCCGAGAATAAGACAACTGGAGTTCCTCCCCTTCGCAATGCCAAGGCCCAGATCGTGGCGTCTTCAGGAGGAAGATAAGTCTCGTGCAGCAGAACACACTCGACGTGATGATTTGGGAACTCGACCTGTGCGGCCTGGACATTTACGAATACACGCACGTTTTCGACTTCCACATCGCAAAACCGGTCCCTATTGTCCACGACGAAGATCATGCGCCCACCGCCTTCGCATCCTTGCCCTGAGACTGCAGCCGGAAGATGACGCGGACCCCCGGGTTGGGCAAGGGCTCGAGCCCAAGGGGGAGGCACAGCTTGAAATCCTGCAGCGGAACATTGTAGTTTGTCCCGCGTCCATAGAGGTTGAGATCCCAACAGAACCAGCCAGTAGAGTTGCGGGTCTCGAGGAAGAACGGGGCGAAATACCTCGGGAACATCGACTGGATCCAGCACTTGCCCGTCATTCCCCCGAGGATGATGTCCAGGTCGAGAGATTGCCCCTCCTGCGCTTCATATCCTCCTGACTCGATCAGACCGTCGCGCCGCCGCAGCCGTCCTTCGATCACGACCCAGTATGCTCGCTCGTGGAGGAAGATTCTCGCACGCCTGTCATCGTCAAAGTGTCTGCGCAAGACCCTCTCGAAAGCCGATCGATCGACGCAACAGTGGGCAGCGAATGTACCATCAGTTATCGTCGGTGCGGGATTTATGCCAATCATCCTTTTGGCAGCTTCATGAATGGTCCAACCGAAACCAGGCCGCAAGAATGGCTTAAAGTCCTCGGAAATCCACGTGATGAGCTTTCTCGCCTCGTCATCCGAAAGCTTATCGGCACTCTCACCCATCTTGGTGACGGCCGCCTTCATCTGGGCACGCATTAACTCCATGCGACTTACGTCGAAAGCTTTCCCGAAGCGGTCGAGCAGGGGGCCGCTATCAAGCGTTTCCAAAGTCGAGGCGGTCTTTTCAGCCGTGTGCGCCGCGGCCAAGAATTGACTACGACCGATGTTTTCCTCCGGGTCTTCCCAGTGGAGAATATCGGACATCCCTTTATAGGCCATGTGAATGAAATAACTGCGGGGCAATTGGTTCAGCACAGCGCCTTCCCCTGTAGCACTGGTTGTGTGTCTCCATATGAGGGAAGTCACCTTCTCGAGCAATTGCTCCCGCCCCAACGAAGCGTCGATCTGAAGCTCGTAGAGGTCCTTGGTGAGCTTCTCGCTCTTGCGCTGCTCTTCCCCTTGAATCTTTCGCTTGTTAATGTCGAGGTGGAAGGTCGCGCGATTCTCGATCTCCGCGAGTGGCTGGATCAGCGACCGAACTCCAGCGATAACGCGGGCCAACCCGCCTTGTCCAAACTTCGTGAGAGAGGGGTTGGTCCTACCGCTTTCGTCGAGATCACGGACTGTGCAGAGAAAGAACCCCGCGGGGAGAATCTCGCCGGGGTCCCCGAGGCTGCGGCCAGCACCGTCGCCATCGCGGGGGTACAGGTCACCCCGGCGCATGAAGAGAACGGGGAATACGAGCCACGCGCGCGGGATATTCTCGACAACCCCCCGGTATCGGGTTCCAGCACGCAGGATGAGGTGGGAGTGCAGGTTCATGCGGCATGCTTCGCCGAACCATTGGGCGCCCTTCCGACCGTTCCGAGCACATTGAAGGCACCACTTGAGGATCAACCCCAACGCTGCGATCACGGCCTGGAACTCCTGTTCCTCGCTCTTGCCAAGGAGACTGACTCCGGCACGCGCGCTTGCCCCACCGGCCCTCGCCCGAGACTGCGCTTCCCCATCATACGGGGGAAAAGCCCGTGCACCGAGTCTGAGGAACTGTCCACGCTCACGCTCCGAATCCGGCGCTTGAAGCCAATCGGGGATCGACACTGGGCTCCCATCACCACCCGCGCCCTGGAGATAGTGGCTGAGCCACTCAGTCATCGCCCGGCCCTTTGGAGTTACACAAGGCACTCCGGCCCGCTGGATCTCATCCGAGAGCAGGCCCAGGCTTACCAGCCAGGCGATCCAGTCCCTCGAACGCCCTTGACTCCAGTAGTGCCCCTCCTCGATGGCCCTGCCATCTGGATCCATTCGCTTCCGTCGGATACTGCTCTCATCGAGGAGGAACGGGAACGGGGGCCCGGGGGGTAGGGAAACGCTCCCTTCCGCGATGCTGACGCACCAACCACACGACTTCTCAAGGACATCTTCA
>JANLTE010000415.1:0-4352 GCA_031362785.1 Elusimicrobiota bacterium | reverse complement strand
TCCCAAGGGCAGAAATTTTATGAGCCGGAAGGTGATGAATGGCTTTTCCTTCAAACAAAATTTCGCCCTTGGGATCGCGCACGTGCCGGAAGGCCGGCATATTTTTTCCCGCTTGACCGTATGCGAGAACCTTGAACTCGGAGCTTATTTGGATTCGAGCCGAATGCGGGAGAAATTGAATTCCATTTATGAGCTTTTTCCGATTTTGGAGGAACGCACCCGCCAAAAAGGCGGAACCCTTTCGGGCGGAGAGCAGCAGATGCTGGCGATCGGGCGCGCGCTCATGTCGAAACCCAAACTGCTTGTTTTGGATGAGCCCTCCATGGGCCTGGCACCCATGATGGTCGAAAAAATTTTCCAGACGATCAAGCGCATCAACTCTCTCGGGACGACCATCGTCCTGGTGGAACAAAACGCTCACCAGTCGCTGAGCGTCGCGCACCGAGGGTATGTGCTTGAAAATGGGAACATCGTGCTGGAAGGCCCGGGCGGCGAACTTTTAAATAATGAACGGGTGCAAGCCGCCTACCTCGGACGGTCTTAAACTCCCAATGAAATCCTGGAGCAGCGACCGACCCTCCCATCCCAACGCCACTCTCGTGATGGCAGTCTACAATAAGCCGCGCGAATTTCAAATGTGCCTCGAAGGGTACCGCAGACAGAGCTATCGCGGACCCTGGCAGCTTCTACTCGCCGATGACGGATCGAAACCCGAAATCGAATCGATCTTTGAAGCGTACTCTAAACAAGTTCCGTTCCTCTGCACCTACCTAAGGCAGGAAGACCGCGGCTGGGGCAAGCTCCGGATGCTAAACGCCGCCGTGCTGGAATCCAAAGCGGACTGGATGATTTTTACCGATGGAGACTGCGTGCCTCATCAACATTTTTTGCGAGCTCATACCGGCCACGCCGAAGAGAAAACCGTGCTCTGCGGCAGGCGCGTCGACTTGATGGAGGAAATCTCAAAACCCTTGACGCCAGAGGACGTTAGCAACGGAAAATTGGACTCCCTCTCCTGGTTTTTTCCAAACTATCTGAAAGATAAAATGGATTTCGGCCAGCAGGGAATTTACATCCCGCGATTCCTGGCGGATTTTTTCAATCCTTATTGGCGGAAAACAGCGCCGAGCCTTCTGGGTTCCAATATGTCGCTGCATAAAAAGTGGCTGATGGAAGTAAATGGATTTGACGAGGCGTTCGACAGGCCGGGATTTGGCGAAGATACCGACCTTGAACGACGGCTGAAGATGCTGGGACTCAAATTTAAATGGATCACGCATCAGGCGATCCAATACCATGTCTGGCATGATTTGACGACCGTGAACCGCTCGATTGAGACCTTTGAAAAGTTGAAGCAGTCCAACAACCGCCGGGCCACCATCGGCATCGACGAATTAAAAAAATCATTGTTGCGTTGATTCGCACATGGCTATAATCGTTTCAGACAATCTTTCTGCAACGGGCAATGGCCGCAAAGTGGTTTAGTTTTGCAAATGCTCTTACCCAGTTCCACAACAAGCGCGTGATACTCGTTGAATAGTTTGGCGGAGCGAAGCAGTGTTCCTTCGAAATATTTTTGAATTGTGTCATAATCTTCCGACTTAAATAGACCTATCCGATTGCCGATCCGCCGCGTGTAGGCATCCACCACGAAAATGGGGTGTTTCCCGGCGTACAAAAGCATGGAGTCGGCGGTTTCGGGCCCTACGCCCCAAAGACCCAGAATTTCTTCCCGCAAGGGACGCCAGGACTGATTTAGCATTTTCCCCGCGTCACCCCTATATTTTCTAATCAAATAATCTGAAAAAATTCGGAGTTTTTTGGCTTTTTGGCGGAAATAGCCGGACGATCGGATGAGCTGCGCAAGTTTTGTCGGCGGAACTTTCACCATCCTTCTTGGATCCATGAGCCGGCGCGCGCTCAGCCGGTTCAGCGCTTTTTCGACATTGACCCAAGCGGTGTTTTGTGTGAGGATGGCCCCGACGCAGACTTCGAACTTTTCACGCGAAGAAAGTTCGCGGGATTTTAGATTCGGATGGTAAACTGGATGAAGTTTATATTCGGGAGTGGTGGGCCACCAGCCCTGCGGGCCGAAGCGTCCGAGCAAAAGCTGATAGATTTTTTCCGGCTGGTTCAACGGCTATTTTAAAAAACCCGGCGGGAAGTTTTGCGGTGCAGCTCGCTTAAACGATAATACTCGCGCGCGTTTTCGCGAATGTGCTCGACCTCTTCGGGTTTCAGTTTGCGGATGGAGCGCGCGGGGATCCCGAGCGCCAGGTGACCCTTTGGGACGGTGGTGTTAGGCGAAACCACGGCGCCCGCGCCGACCAAACATTCTTCTTCGACGACCGCGCCATCCAATACGATGGAACCCATCCCCACGATACAGTCATCGTTTACGACGCAACCGTGGAGCACCACGGAATGTCCGACCGAAATTCGCTTTCCCAGTATAACGGGTTGACCTTTGATCGTGTGGGCGACCGTGTTATCTTGAACATTGGTACCTTCCCCGATCACGATTGAGTCAATGTCTCCCCGCAGGACGCAGTAGGGCCAGACCGAAGCGTCTTTTTCGATGGTCACATCGCCGATAATTTCGGCGGTTTCATGGATGAATGCGGTGGGATGGATCTGAGGTTTTTTGCCGTTTAGCTCGCGGATCATTTTTGATAGAAACGCTTGATCTGCGCGGCGACTTGGCGGACTTCCAAATCCTTAAGCTCGGCGAACATCGGGAGAGAGATTATCTCCTCTGCTAATTTTTCCGAGACGGGCAAGTCGCCCTTTTTATAACCGAACGGTTCAAACGCTTTTTGTAAATGGAGAGGCAACGGATAGTGAACTCCTGTGGAGACTCCGTTGTCTTTCAAAAATTCGAACAGCTCGTCGCGACGGGGCGCGCGCACGGCATAAACGTGACGCACCGACTGAACGAACGGGCGGACTTTCAGCGTCCGGATACCCAGCTTCGCAAAGAGTTCATCGTAAAGGTTCGCCTTCTGGCGGCGGGCTTCGTTCCACGAATCGAGCTTCGGCAGCTTCACGCGCAAGACCGCGGCCTGAATCGTGTCGAGGCGTTTATTATAGCCAATGTAGTCGTGCTGGTACTTTCCAGTCCGGCCGCAGTCCCTCAGAAGCTTAATTTTATCGGCCAGTTTGGAATCGTTGGCAACGACCATTCCGCCATCACCGTATGCGCCTAAATTTTTGCCCGGGTAAAAGCTGAAACAGCCCAGTACGCCCAGGCTTCCCGCCATTTTCCAGGACCCGTTTTCCTGCTGGATTTTGGCGCCATGCGATTGCGCTGCGTCTTCGATCACCGGAATGTTGTGGCGCTTGGCAATTTTAAAAATTTCGTTGAGGTTCGCCGGCTGGCCGAAAAGGTGGACGGGGATAATGGCTTTGGTCTTGGGCGTGATTAATTTTTCAATGGTCGAGGGGTCCATGTTGCCCGTATCGTCTTCCACATCACAAAACACGGGCCGGGCGCCGACCACGCAAACCGACGAAGCGGTCGCGTAAAAAGTGAAAGACGGGACGATGACTTCATCGCCGGGGCCAACCCCGAGGACATGGAGGGCCAGCTCCAAAGCGCCCGTACCGGAGTCGACTCCGATCGCGTGCTGAACGCCCACATAGCGCGCGAACTCCTCTTCGAACAGGCGCACGTCCTGGCCCAAAACAAAATCGGCGCGATTGATGACCGACTGGATCGCGAGGCGGATTTCCTTCTGTATGGTCTTATATTGTCGCTTCAGGTCAACGAGAGGGATCATGGGCGCGCTTACCGTATTCGATGGAGGCATGGGACAAATTATATCAGATCCTCTAAGAAGGAACTAGGATCCTCAACTCAAATTTTGTAAAATCAAATCTCTTATGAGCAATGTCAAGAAAGTAGTGCTCGCCTATTCGGGCGGGCTGGATACCTCCATCATCATCCGATGGCTGATAGAAAATTATCACTGCGAAGTGGTGGCCTGCTGTATTAATTTGGGAGCCAACGAAGGCGGGGCGAAAAGCTTCGACGCGGTGCGCAAGAAAGCGCTGGACACCGGCGCGTCCAAGTGTTATATCGTGGACGGCACTAAGCAGTTTGCCGAAGACTTCATTTTCCCCGCGCTCAAAGCCCGGGCGATTTATGAAGGGAAATATCTGCTCGCGACTTCGCTCGCGCGTCCCCTGATTTCGCAGGAAATTGTCCGCATTGCGCGCAAACAGAAGGCGGACGCGGTCTGTCACGGCGCGACCGGCAAAGGGAACGACCATGTGCGCTTCGAAATTGGATTCAGAACCCTGATGCCGGGCATTAAGATCATCGCCCCCTGGCGGGAATGGAATATCCGTTC
>JANLTE010000385.1:0-1709 GCA_031362785.1 Elusimicrobiota bacterium | reverse complement strand
GGACCCGACGGAACTCCTTTGCCGGAGTTTTTCAAAAAAAATATCCGGTTCACGAAAATAGGAAGGTTTTATGTCCTGCCCGCGCCTTGGCGGACGCGAAGGCCGATGCCCGTCGCGCCGTTCCAAAGCGTGGTGCTGGCGTTCGATCCTGATCCGGCTAAGTTTAATTTCAATCAGTTTCCATCGGAAAAAGTTTTTTTTGATGGAATGATCGCCGGACAACAAGTTTCGTTTGTCCAGCAAGATTTTCCTTATGCCGATCAACATTTCATGGTGATTCCACAAATGCGGGAGAACCGCCCCCAGGTCATCAATAGGAACGACATAGAACTGGGTTTGCGCCTCATCCGTCGGGATTCAACCCGGCGCTTCCGATTGGGGTTCAATAGCCCCGCGTCCGGCGCTACGGTCAATCACATGCATTTGCACGCGTCTTTTTTACCGTCCAGCAAATCGCCTCTGGAAAAGGCGGGGCTGAGTTTCCTCGCTGAGCGCAACGGAGTTCGCGCCTCAAAAGTTGTCGGCTATCCCGCGCGCGGGCTTTTTTTCAGTTCTCAAGACGTCGGCAAACTCGCGAGTCTCGCGGGTTCCTATGTTCGCTATCTGCAGGATAATAACGTCGGGCATACGCTGATTTTAGCGCCCGGCGGCGTCTATGTGATGCCCGTTCAAAAAAACAAGACCTCGAGCTTGGACATCAGCTTAAGTTACTCCGAGTTTATGGGTTACCTGGAAATTGAGGGGAGTGAATATATTCCCGATAGCTTCAGCGATCGCTCCATCGAGGAAGCGATGAACGGCGTCAGTTTAAGCGCCGATGAATTTGAATCGGGATACCGGCGGTGGGTGACTTCTCTCGGTCCCGAAGTGCCCATATTCGTTAGCCCATTTGTGGGCGACGAGCGTGACAAAGGTTGGGCTCATTACGATCCATTCGCGGTCCAAACTATTGATCAGCTCAAAGTGACCATTGGTAAAACTCTTCGTAAATTTCAGAACGCTTCTCCAGAGGACCCTGAGCTCGCAAGAAAACTTGAAGCGCTTCGGTCTGTCGTCTTCGGTCAGAGCAAGGGCAATCTTTTTGATAATTTTTACGTCACGATTTCTCTCGTCGCTAATCCCAAAAGCCGAAGCCGAGTCACTTTGGAAACGCTCGTTTCGGGCACGCCCTACCTCCATTTCGACATTATTCGAGGAGAGTTAGGGCAGGTGGCGCAATGGTCGGAGTCGGTTGTCCTGCGGAAAGTCCTCGACGCCTGTTTAGGTTCCGGCGAGGTCAGCGACAAACTTTTCAGATATCTTGATGAATCCCTGGTGAAACCTGAACCGGCTTCCATTTTGGATCCGTTCGCGCGCAAAACTTTTAAAAATATCCCATGGGCCTATCGTTTTTATACCGATGTATTTGCGTCTGTTTGGGAAACACTGTTGTTCCCGCTGGTTGGCGCCTGGATGTGGCGGCAGGGGAGCGCGGACGGAAATGCAGCGCTCATGGCCTTCGGGGCCGTTTGGGCGACGATCGGATTTTCCTTCGCCCATGTTCTGGCCCGCCGGATCGCCGGGCGGTTTTATCCCGAGCTTGAGCGCGAACGCGGCTTTAAATACTTTTTAAGTCTTACCGCGCTATCAATGGGATTCCTAACGCCCTTCCTGTTTATGGATTTCACGGATTCCGTTAAACTTTCAATCGGACTCCATTTGTTCAGCAA
>JANLTE010000323.1:0-2935 GCA_031362785.1 Elusimicrobiota bacterium | reverse complement strand
GGAGGCGCGCTAAACCGCAAACGTTTTCGCTGGCGATCGGGTTTCGCTTGTGCGGCATGGCGGAGGATCCGCGTTGGCCCTCGGTGAAAGGCTCTTCGGCTTCGAGCACTTCGGTGCGCTGGAGGTGCCTGATCTCGAGGGCGAACCGCTCAAGAGAGGCGCCGACGACCGCGAGCAGAGATAGATACTCCGCGTGACGATCGCGGGGAACGATTTGAGTTGAAACAGGCTCGACTTCGAGCCCGATTTTATCGAGCACATACTTTTCAAGCGAAGGGTCTAAGTGCGCGTAAGTGCCGACGGCGCCGGAAATTTTCCCAAACGAAATAATTTTCAGAGCCTGTTTAAGTCGCTCGTCATCTCGCTTTAGCTCGGAGTACCAGCCCGCAACCTTGAGGCCAAAGGTCGTGGGTTCCGCGTGAACTCCGTGCGTGCGGCCGGCCATCATTACCATTTTGTATTTTTTAGCGAGAGCGGCGACGGTTTGAGTGAGCATCTTCAAATCATCCTGAAGCAGCCTGGTCGCTTCCGCCATTTGGAGCGCGAGCGCCGTGTCCAGGACATCCGAGGAGGTCATGCCCAAATGCATGTGGCGCGCCGATTTCCCGACGGTGCGTTCAACTTGAGTTAAAAACGCGATGACGTCATGTTTCACCACTTTCTCAATTTCAGCGATTTCAGCGACGTTGATCTTGGCTTTCTTGCGAATTTCAGCGACATCAGCGGTAGGAATCATTCCCTTCTTCGCCATCGCTTCGCAAAATAGGATTTCAACTTCCAGCATTTTTTCAAACCGATGCTCATCGGTCCAGATGCCGGACATTTCGGGACGAGTGTAGCGGGGAATCATTTAAATAGTACTCCGGCCGCGCCTTTAGCGATATGCCCGATGAAATAGCCTTCCTTTAAGAAACGCCGCACCGCGTCGGCTTTATCTTCAGACACGACTAACATTAATCCAATGCCCATGTTGAAGGTCCGGAACATTTCAGATTCCGCCACGCTTCCGCGCCGCTGCATTTTTTGATAAATCTCCAAAATCGGCCAAGACCCTTTTTTAAATTCAAATTGAAATCCTTTGGGCACCACGCGAGGAGGATTTTCGGGCCAGCCGCCGCCGGTAATGTGGGCGATGGCCTTAACGGCTCCTTTCAATTTTTTGGACTCCAATAGCGCCATTATTTTTTTGACGTAGATTCGAGTGGGCTCAATAAGCGCCGCTCCGTTTTCACGGAGCTCGTCTTCGGAGAAAATTTTGCGCACCAGAGAAAATCCGTTCGAGTGCACTCCGCTTGAAGCCAGGCCCAGAACCACATCGCCGGCTTTCACCTTACTTCTTTTAACGGTGTCCTTATCTTTCAATATCCCGACAGAGAATCCGGCCAAATCGTATTCGCCCTGAGCGTAAAATCCGGGCATCTCGGCAGTTTCGCCGCCCAACAAAATACACCCCGCTTGTTCGCAGCCATTCTGAATGCCGCGGATAACGGCTTCGGCGGTATCGACTTCCAGTTTCCCGCAGGCAAAGTAATCGAGAAAAAACAGGGGCTTGGCGCCCTGACAGATTAAATCGTTTACGTTCATCGCTACCAAGTCGATGCCGACCGTATCGTGTTTGTTTAGAAGAAACGCTAATTTCAACTTCGTGCCGACGCCGTCGCAGCAGCCGGAAAGAAATCCCTTTCCGAACCCTTTCGGCAGAGGATAAAGCCCCGAAAAACCGCCGATTGCGGATTTAGAAAGTTTGGAGGCGGAAACTATTTTTTTGATGCGCCGGACTAACTCGCTACCGGCATCGATCGAAACGCCCGCCTGAGCGTATGTAATCATAAGGTCAAGCGCGGCTGCCGGGTTTTAGGATGGGAACGCCGTTCTTGCATTGCGGACAATCTTCAGGAGCGAAATCTTGGAGCGGGATTTTTAAAAGCACAGTTTTCGTCGCGCCAAAATCCACGGAGACCGCGCTCCTTTCCGCAACCGCCGCCACGCCAACCAGTTTGGCGCCGGCGTTTTTAACGAGTTGAACGATTTCCTTAAGCGAGCCGCCCGTGGTAATGACGTCTTCAACCGCGACGACGCTTTCGCCAGGCTTTATTTCGAAGCCGCGCCGCAGTTTCAACTGCCCCGCGCCGCCTTCTCGTTCAGCAAAAATTGAGCGGACCTTAAACGCGCGGGCCACCACATGCCCTAAAATAATTCCGCCGATGGCCGGAGCGCAAACGGCATCCACGCGGACCGGCACGCCCGCATTTTCCCCTTTAATGCGGTCGACTAACTCCTCGCCCATTCGTTCGGAGATCTCGGGATACTGTAAAACGCGAGCGCACTGCATGTAGTGATCGGAATGTCGGCCGGAGGTCAACTGGAAGTGCCCTTCAAACAGAGCTTCCGTATCGACAAAAATTTTTTTAATTTCGAGTTCGTTCATATGTTTTTGATTTCAGCCAATATTTCCTGCGCGGCAAGCTGCCGGTTAGGGGCTTCCAGAATCGGCCGCCCGACGACTAAATAATTCGCGCCCAGTTTAAGCGCGTTTCCCGGTGTCATAATTCGTTTTTGATCGTTTTTTGAGTCTCGGCCAGAGCGAATGCCGGGCACCGCCATCAAAAAATCTTTGCCGCAGGCCTCGCGAACCGTCTCAATTTCGAGGCCTGACGAAACCACGCCGTCTAAACCCGACTTCTTCGCTAAAAGCGCGAGACGCCGGACTTGGTCGATCGCTTTACTTTCGATCCCCACTTCCTTTAATTCGGGATCGGAGAGGCTGGTTAAAACGGTGACTCCGAATATCAAAGGCTTGGTGATTTTGAGTTGTTTGGCTTGGTCGGAAACGACCCGTGCGGCTTCGCTCATCATAGCAAATCCGCCGGAAGCGTGTATAGTTAAGCCCCAGACCTTCATTCGAGCGGCGTTGGCGCAAGATTCCGCCACCGTC
>JANLTE010000004.1:0-2141 GCA_031362785.1 Elusimicrobiota bacterium | reverse complement strand
TCTTTTTAAATTTTTTTCTCACTTTTGGACATTCCTTTCATGGTGTGTCTAAACAAAAACACCATTATAGAAATGGGTTCAAACCGGGAATAAAATCTCAAAAATCATTGATATTTTCACCTTTAAAAAACACTACCATTGGATTTTTCAATTTCTTAGAGGAAAGAGACGGGTGGGCGAGCGAACCTAAAAACACCATCAAAAGAATTCACTTCCCCAATCCTATTTTACAAGACACCGGGAAATACCACATAACACAATTGATTGATGTTTCTGAAATGGTAGTGGTTTAAAAAACACCATGTAAGCCTATAAGATTGATCTTCCATGGTGTTTCATAAGACAAGACCAAAAATTACAAACAAATTGAATCATGATAATACTAGGCCAACAAACCAAAAATACATAAATGTATTGAAAAACAATATCGATTTTTACGATACGGCAAGGCAGGGTAACGGCTGAAATCGCAAAAAAAGGCTGTTTTTGCGCGTTTTACCGTCGAGAAGCTAAAAGGCTTTTAGGGTTAAGACTGAGCTGGGGTCTGAGGCGTTAAATCTTTTTGCATTGAAATTTCTAAAAGATAGGCAACGGCAACCTGAGGATCAAACAATTTGTCGGAGTTCTTGGACACGAATTGCTCCACATGCTTTTTAAACTCATCTTCGGTCATTAAAGGATGCCGAAGCTCTTCCACCGCTTCCACTAGGGAGATAATGCGCGCGCCTAATGGAATTTCCTCGCCCTTCAATTTACCAGGAAATCCAGATCCATCCCAAAATTCATGATGCGCTCGAACCAACGGACCGCACGGCTTGAGCAAGTTAATCGATTCCAGGAGCTCCGCCCCTGTTTCGGGATGTAAATGCTCAATTTTATCCTGCCGGTCTTGAAACATTGAGACTTTTTTGGAGTTAATCAACCGAGGAGCTGTTATATAGCCGATGTCATGCAGCAGAGAAGCATAGTAAATCGTTTTGTAGAGGGGACCCGCAATCTTTAACCGCCGAGCGATGGCGCAGGATGCTTGAGCGACGCGCCAACCGTGGCCCTGCGGCTCCTTAGAAACCATCTCCACGCTAGAAACGAGAATCTCAATGATATTGGCGAAGAAATTCTTCTGATCAGAGGAAAGCTTGGAATTGACGACAGAAACCGCAGCGAACCCGGCAAGGCTCCCCAGGATTTCAAGATCGTCCGTCGAGAACTTTCCTCCGGCAGCGCTTCCTTGCTGCTTCTTGTTCAAAACTTCCATGACTCCAACGACTTCGCCCGATACAAACATCGGAACGCAGAGGATAGATTTAGTCGTGAATCCACTTTTGTCATCCATCACCAAGGTTGAAAAACGGGGATCTTTGCTGACGTCCTCAATCAAAAGCGGCTGTCCGTTTTGCGCGACCCAGCCTGCAATCCCCTGACCCACGGGGACTCTTATGGTTTTAACGATGTTACTTTTTTCGCCGCCCGCGCTTTTAAAATAGAGGAACTCCCTGGTGTCGTCGAGCAGCATCACGCTTGAGGCCTCGGATTGAGTGAGCTTTTCGGCCGCGGCGGAGATTTTTTTAAGCAGCAAATCGAGGTCCGTTACCGATGAGAAGTTGCGCGCGATTTCAAAGAGATCCCGCACCGCGACGCCGGCTTTATCCGTGAACCCATCGCCCACAACGCTTAAACCGCAATTCGGGCAGAACTTAAACAGCCTCTCAAAGGGCTCGCTGCAATTAGAACATTTTGCCAGTATAGTCACGTTATCTCATTCCCATGAAATTCAATTATTTGGCTGCCGCCATAATTTCTTCAAAACTAGTGAGGCCCATCGTTACTTTTGTTAAACCGTCTTGAACGAGAGTGCGCATGCCCGATTTAACGGCCACGGCGCGCACATCGTCGCTTTTAATACCTGGCTTACAGATAGCGCGAACATCAGCATTCATAACGAGCAATTCGTGAATCGCGGTGCGACCTTTATACCCTTTGTTGCCGCATTTGGAGCAGCCCTTGGCCTTCATGAAAGTCGCATTGGCGGTATCCACACCGCCTTCCTGAATCGACTGAATGAGTCCTGGGTCCGGTTCGGTGTCAGGAACCTTGCAATTTTTACAGAGGGTTCGGATCAGGCGCTGCGCGAGAACAGCTTC
>JANLTE010000239.1:0-7395 GCA_031362785.1 Elusimicrobiota bacterium | reverse complement strand
GCTTCACGAAGGTTTCGACGGGCTCGTGAAGCGTCCGCTCGTTATTTTCAATGATCGCGATCTGATCGCCGTGGACTTGTTTACAGGTGATCAAACTTTCAAACGGAAATCCTAATTTTTGAAGGAGGGCCTCACGGACTTTCGGGTCTTTGGCGTTGCCGGAGCTTGAATCGGTGAACGCCTGAACATACCACCCTTTGCGCTCAATCCTCACAAATGGTTCTCCAAAGCCGCGCGATGTGCCCGCATCCCTAATTCAGCTTATTGTGGCTTCCCTTGCGGCGGAGGAACGCGGGGCGGCGCAAATCGCCGAGCTCCGAGAAACGGTCGTCGGGCTCTTCATCAATGGCGCGGGCGCGACCCGAGACAAGCTCCGATGGCGCGCGCCAAACCTGTCCTTCGTTAACGGGAATTTTATAATTCCGTTTAGAGGTCGAAATTTGCTGCTGGGGCCTTTGCTGAACCGGAAAGCCCGTTGAAATAACGGTGATGCGGATCGAATCGTCCAGCGTGTCTTCCGTCCCGAGTCCGCCGAACACTTTGGCGTCGGGCGAAACCACGGAGTAGATGTAGCTCATGGCGTCGCGAACCTCGTGCATGGTGACATTGCGCTTCTTGCCGGAAATATTGACGAGCAGCCCCTTCGCGCCGTCTATGGAAACGTTTTCAAGGAGCGGGCTCTGGATCGCTTGCTGTGCTGCGCGGATCGCGCGGTCGGGGCCGGTCGCTTCGCCGATTCCCATGAGCGCTTCGCCCGCGTTCGTCATGAGCGCTTTAACGTTTGCGAAATCCATGTTCACTTCCTGCGGTCGCGTGATGACATCCGATATCGCCTGAACGGCCTTCCTTAATACATCGTCCACGATTCGGAAACAGTCTTCCCAGGGCGTATTTTCTTCCACCACGCCGAACAACCGGTCGTTGGGGATCACGAGAACAGTGTCCGCGAACTGGCGTAAATTTTTAATGCCGGCTTCCGCCTGCCCCGCGCGCATGCGACCTTCGAACTCGAACGGGCGAGTAACGACGCCTACCGTTAAAATTCCCATTTCCTTGGCCACGCGGGCGACCACGGGAGCCGCGCCGGTTCCGGTTCCCCCTCCCATTCCGGCGGTGACGAAAACCATGTCGGAATCGGCGAGCGCGTTTTTCAAATCCTCGGAACTTTCTTCAGCCGCGAGGCGCCCTTTCTCGGGGTCACCGCCCGCTCCCAACCCTTTCGTAAGTGTCGCGCCCAGCTGCATTCGGATGGGGGCCAGCGACTTGTGCCTGAGCCACTGAGCGTCGGTGTTGGCCGCAATAAATTCAACGTTATGGACTTCGCTCTGTATCATGCGGTTCACGGCGTTACCGCCGCCGCCGCCCAATCCAACGACCCGCAAGACCGCCGGCTGGTCCGTAAAATCTTCCGAGAATTTAATTTTCACAGGAATCTCCTTTCGCAGAGCTCAAGGACGACTGACCTCACAGCGCTCTGCACGTCCTCGTTAAACGATCTCGTCCACCCACGACCGGAACTTCTTCATGAAAGAATTAGCTCCGATGGCGCGGTGGTTGCGCGTCCACTCGCCGACATGTTTATATTTCAAAAGTCCGATGGCCGTTGAATAGGTAGGATCGAACACGATTTCCTGCGGGCCGTCCACCGCGATGGGCACGCCCAGGTGCACGGTCATCCCAAAAATTTCTTCGGCGGCTTTGTCGATGCCGGGAAGTTTGGAGGAACCACCCGTCAAGACGATTCCGCCCGGAATGATTTCGGCGTAATTCGATTTTTGCAATTCCTGATGCAACAGCTCAAAAACTTCCTCAAGCCGGCTCTGAATAATTTCGACGAGGGTTCGCTTGGGGACTTCCTTTTGGTTGCGCCCGTCCACCGCGACGAACTGCAGGTTCATGTTCGAATCGCCGTTCAAAAGACTGCACATCGAAAGGCCGTGTTTTTCCTTGAGCTCCTGAGCGGCGGAAAAAGAAGTTTTTAGCCCGTACGACAAATCTTTCGTGATGAGCTCCCCGCCGATCGGGAGCTCTTTGGTGAACCGAACGCTGCCGTCCACGTAAACTTCGAGGTTCGAAGTCTGCCCGCCCAAATCGATGAGCGCCACGCCCAAATCTTTTTCCTCTTCGCTCACCACGCAGTCTCCCACGGCGAACGCGCCGTACACCAGATCGCTGCACTCAAAACCCGCGAGGTTGATGGCTTTAACGATGTTCGAAATGTGGCTCGATGAGGCGACCGCGATGTGGACGTCGACCGCCAGGTGTGAACCTTCCATCCCGACAGGGACCATGACGCCCGACTGCTTGTCCACGGAAAAATCTTGCGGCAAGGTGTGAAGAATTTCGCGGTCGGCCGAAAGCTGGATCGCTTTGGCGTTCGTGATAACATGTTCCAAATCTTCGGCGGTAATCTCTTTATCGGTTCTCGAAATGGTGATAGCTCCGCGATGGTTAAACGTTTCAATATGCGAACCTCGCACGCCGACCAAAAGTTTCTGAACCGTCTGGCCCGAAACTTCCTCGGCTTCGTTGACCGCGCGCTCAATGGCGCCCCGCGCCTCAGGGATGTTCACCACTACGCCGCCTTTGATGCCGCGGCAGGGAGACTTGCCAGCCCCCATTACTGTTACATGTCCCGTTTCCTCGTCGCGCGTTCCGATGATCGCGACTACTTGAGAACTCCCGATATCTATCCCCGCTTCAATCACCGCTTTAGGCATTCGTTATCCTTTCAAATTTGATTTTGGTAAGACTTGAGTTACTTTTGTTCGGGGCCGGATGAGCACGCGCCCCACGACTTCGCGCTGGCCCAGAACTGATGGAATGCTCAAAGGCACGCCGCGCAAATTTACGTATTCCACTAACATCGACTTCCCCACGAGATCTTTCCAAACATCCCTCAGCCGAGAATACTTCTCAGCGAAAGATCCCGCGTCGTACGCTCCCCACACGATGCGCGTGGTTTCGCCCTGAAAAGAAGCGGACCGCACATATAAGCTCACTTCGTCCCAGGAGTCGAGCGTGATTTTATGAAGCGAAAACTTTTCGTTCCCATCCTCGCGCTCCGATTCCGCAGCGTTCCAGGCCTTTATAAATCCTAGGGCCCGGTAACGGGCCAAAGCGGTGGAGACCACAATTTCCGGCAAGCCCGACGAGTCGCCGCCGATATCGGACACAGGAAACACTACGCCTTCGGCATCCAAAGCCCGCGCGGGGAAGTCTTCCCGCGTTTCGAGCGCTTGGCTTAACGCTCTCACTTTTTCCGCGCGACCCTGAGATGTTACTTTAAGCAGGGCCACCGCCGTCCTCAGCGAATAGCTTACTTTAATCCTATCGGGAAAAGAGCGCCGCATCGTCAAAGTACTAAGCACCGGGAGCTGCCGCTTTAAATCGTCCTCGGCGCGGTTCAGGTTTACCCTCAAGACGGACTGTCCTTTGAAACGGGAAACTTTGGCCTTAATTTCCGCCGTGATTTTAGGGTCCGCCGCGGAAACTTCCAGAGATTTTATCATAAAAAAATCGGAAACAAATAGAAAACGATGCAGTCCGAACGCGATTGTCGCCGCGATCACCAGGAAACTAAATTTCCCCATGAAAAATTCACGGGCTTTGCTCCACCGTTCCTGGCGTACCTTGCTTCGGAGGACGACGCGCTGTCTTCTTTTCCCGCGCTTCATTGTTTTTGCCCTAACATATTGAGTGCTTCACCATTTCGAGGAGCATCGACTCGAACGAATATCCCGCGGCCTTGGCGGACTCAGGGAAAAGCGAAGTTTCGGTCATGCCGGGAATGGAGTTTAGCTCGAGCGCCCAGGGCTGATCGCGTTTATCCACGATGAAATCAACGCGGGAAAAAGCGCGGCAGCCGAGCGCGCGATGCGCCGCGAGAGCGTAGCGGCGGACGAGCTTTTCGGCTTTCGCGTCGAGGCGCGCGGGGATCAGGTGGCTCGACATCCCCTTCACATATTTTGATTTGTAATCGTAGAATTTTCCCTTCGGGACGATTTCGATGACCGGTAAAACCTGATCGCCCAAAACGGGAACGGTGACTTCAGTTCCCTCAATGAAACGCTCGGCCAGGATTCGCCGCGATTGTTTGCGCGCGGTTTTAATCGCGGCCGCGGCATCGCGCGGATTTTTAACGATGCTGACACCGATCGCGGATCCGCCATCCACGGGCTTAATGACGAACGGGGTCTTGAGCGATATTTTTTTATCTTGACGCTCCAAAATCTGAAACGGAGCGGTAGGAATTTTGTGATGCTGAAATAAAATTTTAGACGCGGCCTTATCCATCGCGATCGCGCTGGCCAGAACTCCCGAACCGGCGTAGGGAATCCCCATCACTTCGAGCATCCCCTGAACGGTTCCGTCTTCCCCCCACTTTCCGTGCAGAGCGATGAAACAAAACCCGGCGCCGCTTTGTTTAATTTTTTGCGCGAGGTCATGGCCCGATTCTATGCCGACCGCGCGCAACCCCAAATTCTTAAATCCATTTATAACCGCTTTGCCCGTGCGTCGCGACACTTCCGCCTCGGACGATAGCCCGCCGGAGAGCACCGCGATTTTTCTTTTTTTAAGCCAGGTCAACGCATCCATAGACATTATTGTTTAAGATGGCCGCCCAACCATTTTAATTTCGGGTTCAAGGTCAATTCCAAATTTCTCTTTCACCGTTTTCTGCGCGAGGTCCACCAGCGATTTAAAATCGTTCGCGGTCGCCCCTCCGGCGTTCACAAAAAAATTGGCGTGCTTAAGTGATATCTGCGCCGCGCCCATTTTATGTCCCTTAAGCCCCGCTTTTTCAATCAATTGAGCGGCGTAATGACCTTCCGGATTTTTGAAAATGGAACCAACATTCAGCGTTCCGATTGGCTGCGTCTGCAATCGCTTCGACAAATATTCTTGGATCTTCTTTTGAATGTGCCCTTTTAATCCCGGAGCGAGCTTCAATGTCGCGAAGCAAATGATTTTTCCACCCAACGACGAGCTGCGGTATTTGAAATTAATTTTTCCAGCCGCGATGGTTTCAAGCGCGCCGCTATCGTTGAGCGCTTCGACGGACTCCGTGAGGGTGCCGAGCCAAAGCTCCGGCGTGCCGCAGTTCATGATGAGCCCGCCCCCCACCGTCCCCGGCACTCCGACCAGGGCTTCCGCCCCGGAAAGCCCCCGTTCCGCGCAGGCCTTCACGAGCGTCGGTAAAAAAACTCCCGCCCCCGCGCGCACCGACGCCCCGGAAAAATTGAAATTTTCGAATTCGCCCCGCATGCGGATCACGAGACCGGCGATACCCAAATCGCTGACCAGCAGGTTGGACCCCGCGCCCAATAAAAAAACGGATGCTTTCTTTGATTTAGCGAACTGCAGGAGGGATTTTAGATGGAGGACGGACCCGGCTTCGGCGTACCACTCTGCGGGCCCGCCAATTCCCAAAGTGGTGTGTTTCGAGAGGGGTTCATTGGGGGTGATTCGAACCCCCGATTCAAGCAACTGCTCCATGGAATGAGACTGTACAAAATCATTCCGATCAAGTCAAAAATTCAGGCATCGCCAGCCGATTTCCAGCAAAACCCTTAAAAGACAAGTTTGCAGTCTAACTGCAAATCTGTCTTGATTTTTAAGCTCGGCGGATCACCAAAGCGCCAAAAATGTATTTCATTGACTGCGGACTGGTCTATTATTTAACGGTCCCCTTGCGGGTGCGTTATTCGAGAATTATTGCTTGCAGGAAACTTTAAACAGATCGTTCATATGGGGAGTCCTATGGGGATTTACTACCTGAGGACTCAAAACGATCAACCTCAGGATGGCGTCTTCGATGAGCGATTCAAGGCCGCCTACGGCAAATTCACTATCGGGAAAGGGCGGATTTTGTCGTTTTCAAATGAAAACTACGCGTTAACAAAATACATATCCGTCCGACCGTTACAGAACTATTTTAGCTGGCTGAAAAAACCAGGTCATTCGGTCTGATTCCAATCGTGTCATTATTGTGCCACCGCCATTGGTTCAGCTTCTATTTTTCAAGGATTATTTTTGGATCGCTAAAAAAATCGATTATTGAATGTTGGCGGATGGATAGGCTGCTTTTTGAATCGGAAATCAGAACGCTTTCTGAATCCGGATATCGGCGCAGGAAGGCATTCATGCCGGTTAAATACGCAGAACTCCTTCCCGATTTAACCTCAACAGCAATCAATTTCATGCCATGGCGAACGACGAAATCCACTTCATCCGATCGATCTCTCCAATAAAAAAGTTCACAACCTTCCTTTTCAGCCAAGACAGTTAATGCCGCACCAACGCTGTTTTCAATCAATCGGCCTTTCCAGGTTGGAGTCATATCCAATTTTTTCATGGCCGGAAAGGTCAGCGCATTGACCAGACTATTATCCCGCACTATTACTTTAGGACTTGAGCCTCGCTGCCGCAGCCGGCTGCCGCTCCACCGAGGGAGAGGGGCAATGAGAAATGCGGCTGAAAGAAGATTGAAATAATGGGCAATGGTGACGGTATTTCCTGCGTCAGTCAATTGTCCGATCATGCTTTGATAGCTGAGAATTTCAGCGGGATGAGCGCAGGCCATGGCAAACGTCTGGCGCAGCAGCGCGGGCTTTTGCACGGGAGACATGAGCAGAACATCCTTACCAATCACCGTTTCAATTAAGGTGTCTCTGATGTAGCGTGCCCAACGGACAGGATCACCCCTGAGCGCCAGGGCGCCAGGATAACCGCCAAACAGGAAGTAATCTTGAAGACCCAAATGGAAACAGTCGCGGCACTCCTTGAAGGACCATTGAGCATGGCGGTGCAGTTCGAACCTCCCTGCAAGGCTCTCCGTTAATCCCCGTTGCACCAACAGGGCGCTGGACCCCAACAACAGAACTCGCAGCTTGGTCTTATTATTGCGGTCTTCATCAGCCAGCTTTTTAACAACCTCGCTCCAGCGCGGTATTTTTTGAACTTCATCTAATATCAAAAGTCCGTCTTTTTGATTTGACTTGAGCAATTTACGAATTTTTAGCCATCGCTGTACAACCCATTCGGCGGTTGGAGTTTGAGGTTGGTCGGCGGTCTCATATATTTTGGGTCCTTTCCAGTGTTTCAGCACCTGCAGGGCCAATGTGGTTTTTCCTACCTGGCGGGGACCTATTACGACTTGAATCAAGCGCGGCTTGCCGGTTAGAGACAACCAAAGCGAATCGTAGAGTTCTTTTCGAACATAGGCTTCAGACATGCGATAAGTTTACACGATCTAACCATCCTTGTCAACGATTTACTCAGTGGACTGAGTAAATCGTAAAACAAGGGCATGCCGCCCGATAGCGGCACGCCCTTGTTTGCAAAACTTAAATGTCAGCGCGATTTATGCTGATGTTTCAACGATCCTGTTCT
>JANLTE010000234.1:0-2233 GCA_031362785.1 Elusimicrobiota bacterium | reverse complement strand
GCTAGGAAAATGAACAGAGTCGCGGCCATTCCCCACCAACCGCTCCAGATCCAAAAGTATTTTTCTCCGGTGAAACGGTCGGGATTATGCAAAATCCGAAACGGATAAATTAAGCCAAAGAGACTGTCGATGGGGAGCGCGTAGGTTACCGCTTCCGTGAAGGCAACCCCTTTCCCTCCGCGCACCGAGTTGCGGATGAGCTCGAGCGTCGGAACCAATTGAGCGGCGGCGCAGAATAAAAAGATAATGGTTCCTTTTAGCCAGTGAATTATCAAATCCAAGTATGCATTTCCATTTAAGGAAATAAGAAACGCGGCGGTTGCTCCAAGGATGAAGATTTGCGGATAGCCAGCCAGAAAAGCGATGGTTAGAGTAATTCCCAACGCAGCCGTTTGGATTTTTTTCTTTGACCCTATCGGCGGAGCAGTAAAAACGGCAATCCAGGGAAACCAAATGATCGCGCCCAAAACGCTCACAAACTCAAGCCTCGAAAGCATGTATCCATTGAATGCAAAAAGAATGCTTCCAATCAGGCTAATTCCGGGATTCTTTTTTATTTTTCGCGCAAAAATATAAAACCCCAATGCCGCAAACCCGTAATGAAAAAAATGGAATAACTTGAGAGCGGTCGCAAATTCCAACATCCAGAACAAAAGTGAGAAAGGATAAAGAATCGCAGATTGGCAGTTGGCCAGGAAAGGCATGCCTCCCATGGCATAGGCGTTCCACAATGGAAATTCGCCTGCTTGAATCATTTGGGCGGCCAGGCTTCTCCAAGGGTGAAAAAGGTAGATTAGGTCGCGCATGAAAAATGTTTTTGTTGAAATAAGAGTGTTCGACAGGAAGAAAAGCGGCAAGGTTAAAAGGAATGAAATTGAAAGAAAGTCTTTTCGATTCAAGGCGTTCGCTTCCCCGTCCGTCCTTCTCTCAGCATCTCTTGCATTCTGTTCTCATAGAGTTTGGAGAGAGGGTCTTTTTTGAGCGCGTCTCTACCGAAGTGAACCGCCTGCCGTAAATTTGAGCTTTTAGAATCCTGTCGATATTTTTCGTAAAAAAGCTCGGCAAGCTCGGAGGAGAAATCGGCGCGAAGAGGGTCCCATCGGAGCGCTTCTTTAAGACAAATTTCAGCAATCTCTTGGCGCCCGCCAGTCCTCTCATCCTGCGCTTCGGCCGCTTTATGGAAGCCCATGAGAGGTTTAACTCCGAGCGCCCAGCCGGAGTAAAGTCCCAGGCTTGTGATGATAAAAATTCCAAAAGCGCGAAATTTTGGAGTGAATTTTCGGACCTCCGGCACATCCTGGCGGGCTGTTGATAGGAGCATAAAAAACAATAGAAGAAATCCAGGTATATTCATCGCGAAATCAAAATTATTTTGCACAAATGACGCGGCGAGACCGATGTTTAAAACGCTATTTTCTCCGCTCGTGATTTTCTTCAAAATGAAGTAGGTTAATAAAAACGCCGCCGGAATGCCGAGCTCTGTGGCGATTTGTAACGGAAAATTGTGAACATAGGGGCTTCGAATATAGGAGGACAAATAAAATGGGGATAATTTTTCAAATGATCCGGCCCCCAAGAAAGGGTGTTGAATCGACATCTGAATTGCTCCGGCCCACCAATTCAAGCGGTCTGCCAGCGTTGTTATTTTTACGAATAAAACAGCGATAATAAGAAAACTGAAGAGCGCTGCGACAACAATCGCGGCAGATTTCAATGAAATTATTTTCCTTATACCATCTCTTTTTTTCCGATAAAAAATGTAACCGACTCCAAACGCCAACGCCGCGATTCCCGCCCAGGATTTTGACAGGCCGAGAGCCGCTAAATTAATGAAGAGCGATAATAAAAAAAATCGGTGAAAATAACGAACATACAGATCCCACGAAACAAAAATTCCCAGCAACGCGAACGCGCTCGCCACGTGCGAATTGAGAACGAACTCTCCATCATTTTGTCCGCTTGATAAAATAATCATGCAGAACAGAACTGAGTAAACCATTGAACTGAAGCAAAATGTTTTCTGGATGACGACTTTTTTTGACGAATGGTAACTCGTTAATCCGTAACCCAAAAATAGGATCAAGTATTGCGTGAGCTCCCGTCGAGCCGATTGTGGAAAATTTGAAAATGAGAGTGAAAGCGTCAGAAAAATTATGAGTAAAACTAAAGAAACCGAAGGGATAGAAATCGAGTCGACTTGAAAATGGAAAAGCAATTGCAGCAACCCCAATGC
>JANLTE010000226.1:0-1602 GCA_031362785.1 Elusimicrobiota bacterium | reverse complement strand
GAGAAGCTTTATAATTCCCTGCGGCCGCAGTCCCTCGCGGAATTTATCGGGCAGAAAACTTTGGTGGAAAAACTTAACATTTCGCTTTCCGCGGCGAAAAAGCGCAGCGAACCTCTGGAGCATTTACTGTTTTACGGTCCACCGGGCCTTGGCAAAACGACGCTGGCAAACATTATCGCCAAGGAAATGAACACCAATATTTTTACGACTTCGGGTCCCGCGCTTGAACGCTCAGCCGATTTGATGGGTATATTAACCAACCTCCAGGACGGAGATGTGCTTTTTATAGATGAAATACACCGCCTCCCGACGATTGTCGAGGAGTTTCTGTATCCTGCCATGGAAGATTTTAAAATTGATTTTGTAGTTGATAAGGGCGCTTACGCTAAAACGCTAAATGTCCCACTCAAGCGTTTCACCTTGGTTGGCGCTACCACGCGCGCCGGATTTTTATCCGCTCCTTTGCGCGAGCGTTTCGGTTTATCGTACCACTTGGACTTTTATGATGAAGACGATCTTACGAAGATTGTGGAGAGGTCGTCTAAATTAATCAACGCGTCCCTCAATACTCCGGCTGCCCTGGAGATTGCCAAGCGCTCTCGAGGGACTCCACGGATCGCGAACCGCTTGCTGCGCCGGGTTCGTGATTTTACGGATGTGAAGCACGGGGGCCTAATTACGCCCGCCACCGCGATTGAGTCGCTTCGCGTTGAAGGCATCGATTCACTCGGTTTGGACGGGCTCGATAAAAAATATTTGCGAGTGATGATCGATCACCATAACGGAGGACCGGTCGGAGTCGAAGCAATCGCCGCGACCTTGAACGAGGAAGCGGAAACGCTTGAAGAGATGGTGGAACCTTTTTTGTTGAAGATCGGCTTCATCAGCCGCACGCGGATGGGTCGGAAAGTGAACGATTTAGCGCTTCGACACTTAAACCTGAAACTGGAAGTAAAAGTCCAGAGCGAGTTGTTTTAGCTATTCCCCTTCATTTTTCTGCAGTTTGTACTCTGATTCGTCCTCAGTTTCTTTATATAAGTTATAATTTTCCTGTTTCGTTTCATCCTTCATTAAAGTTTTAGATTTCCTTTTGTCTTCTTTTTCCATTAGTTTATAAGATTCAGGCATATTTTTTTCTTTTTCAGGGTCCAACATCGCGGGTTTGGCCCTATTGATGAGTTCATCAGACTCTTTCGCTAATGATTCGGATTTTTTCCTCTCTTCATATCTGCCGAATTTAAATATAAAGCTTAACCGGTGCGTTCGTTCTAAACTCGATACGTTGACGAACGCGTAGTTGATCTCGATATTTTTTTCCCTCGCCCCCACCCCAATGCTGTAATCTTCCGTTTCAAAGCGGAATCGATATCCGCCCCGAAGGAAAAACTCCCAGGTGGATTCCTGCCCGCCGAAGGCATATTCGCTGCCGAACCGGTACCGGGTATTCTCCCCAAGTGTATTTTCCATTTGGGAAGATGCCGAAAACGACCCGTAGTTCGGGTGGCTCAATATTTTCAATCCGATTCCAATAGCGGTTGTTTCCGGAAGGCTTTGTTCCGCAGTTTTATAAGTGAGTTTTGATCCGTAATTTTGAAAAGCACC
>JANLTE010000128.1:0-2528 GCA_031362785.1 Elusimicrobiota bacterium | reverse complement strand
CCGCAGGATTGTGCGATGCGGTGATCATGACGCCGAAGGGCGCTTTTTCCTTCCAGGTGATGAATGAAAGCCAAGGAGAACCAACCGAATGAGGGATGAGGCGCGATTCGTAACCGTATATCGAGAGAACTTTTGCCGCTTCCTTTGCGAAGGCGTCGGCCATAAAACGGTTGTCATATCCCACATAAACCTTCTGATTTGGCTTCTTCTCAGCCTCGAAGGTTCTCGCAAGAGCGTGGGTCACGATCCTCACGTTGCTATAAGTGAAATCCTCCGCGATGACCGCTCTCCAGCCGTCCGTTCCAAACTTAATCGATTTGCTCATCTTTGTATCCGTTCCTTTATTTAAAGAATTGAAAATGGGGTTATCTTTGAATGATTTCCGATTATTTTTACGTTTTGAACGCGGGAACGCTTCCCGATGATCGTTCGGCTACCAATGATACAATTTTCGACCTCGGCTGATTCATGAACTTGAATTTTGTCCAGCAGCACGCAGTTGGATAAAACTGCGTGCGGTTCGATGACGCAATTTTCCCCCAAGATCACGCTTCCGCGAATTTGCGCGGTCTTGTGGACGCGCGATCCTTTTCCCCTTAGCGTCTGCCCCGGGAGCTTCACTTTAAATTTACCGCCGGCAACGTCGCGGTTGGCTTCCAGGTACTTGTCGGGCGTTCCGATGTCGATCCAGTAGGGCGAAGGAGCTCGAAACCCGTAGAGCGGCAGTTTGTTTCGAAGCGCGTCAGGGAAGACCTGCCGCTCGCTTGAGCAATTTTCATTTTTTGGGATCAGGTCGAAAATTTTCCGGTTGAAAAGATAAATTCCCGCGTTAATGTAGTAAGGCGGCTTCCAGCTTTTCTTGAGGCGCTTCGGCTTTTCAATGAAATTTTTTATTTTCCCCGCGGAATCAAGTTGGATGAGCCCATAGGCTGTGGGGTCCGGCACGGGGACCAATGCGATCGTCATGAGGGAATTGCGTTTGGCGTGGAACGCCATCATTTTGGAAAGGTTAATGTCGGTCAGCACATCGCCGTTCAGCACGAAAAAATTTTCGGAGCGGATAAATTTCTCCGCGTTCTTGATGGCGCCCGCCGTGCCGAGCGCGCGGGTTTCGCGCGAGCAGTAAACTTTCGTCCCGCGCCGAGCTTCCGCGCGAACGAAGTTTTGATAGGGCGACAGGGAGTCTGCGGTGCACAAAACCAGATCGCGCACCCCAGCTTTGCGGAGGAGCGCGGATGGATAACTTAAAAACGGTACGTTCATGATCGGTAATAACGGTTTGGGCGAGTAAAGCGTTAAAGGGCGGAGCCGCGTCCCCTTGCCTCCGGTGAGTATGAGCGCTTCCATCTAGTAAGCTCCTTTGGCGCCCATGACGACCGGGATCGTCCGAAGGATGATCCTCAAGTCCAGGCCGGGCGACCAGTTTTCAAGATAGTAAATGTCGAGTCTCATCATGTCTTCATAGCTTAGGTCCGCGCGGCCGCTCACCTGCCAGAGCCCCGTGATCCCCGGCAAAATACGATAGCGTTTGCGCGCCCATTCGGGATTTCCCGCCGCTTCCGCCAGCACTTGCGGTCGCGGCCCGATGAAGCTCATCTCGCCGCGCAATATGTTCCAGATCTGCGGGATTTCGTCCAGGCTGAACTTTCGCAGAAATTTGCCAACGCGCGTAATGCGGGGGTCGCCCTTCATTTTAAACGCCGGACCGCCGCGGAAGCTGGGCAAATCGAGATCTTCCAGAACTTTTTCGGCGTCGTGGCGCATGGTGCGGAACTTCACGCATTTGAACCGGTTCTCTTTGTACCCTACTCTCTCCTGAACGAAAAATATGCCGCCTTCGCTGTCCAGCTTGATGAGGATGGCCAGTATCAAAAATGGAAAAAAGCAGATGGAGACGATGAAAATGGAAAGAGCCACGTCGAAGAGCCTTTTCATTCGGAAGCGGAGCCCGTGCAGGCTTAAAGGTTTGAGGTGCAGGATCGGAAGGCCCAGGGAATCGTCCACGCGGACTTCTCCGAGCCGCATCTCAAGCAAGTCCGGGAGGATTTTGATCTCAATGTCTCGTTCCTCGCAGTCATCTAAAATCTGCTGGAGGGTTTCGTTTTCGAGAATTTGACCAGAAACGTAAATTTCTTCGATATTTTCATCCTCGTGAACCCGTTTGGAAGCCGCTCCGAGATCCTGCACCGAATGGACGAAAAGGTTCTTGTGGGGTTCCCTGCGGATCAATTTAGTTACCGCCTCAATGCTTTTGCCCTCGCCGATGACGAGCACTGTTTCGGGCGGGATTAATTTTTCCCACAGCGCCGCGATCCCCGCCTTCCAAAACTCGCGCGACAGAAACAAGAGGACGGGCGATATTACGAAGCCAAGAGCGATGACGAGCCGGGAATATTCATATTCGCGGTAGAGGAAGGTGGCAGCACCGGTCAGCAGGGTCGCGAAGATGGTGCTTTTTAAGATCGCGGTGAACTCATCCGCCGCGTTCGAAAAGTTGCTTTTATAGAGTCGTCCGCCCAGCCCGAAAA